>NZ_JBSGHG010000011.1:0-198790 GCF_053604275.1 Streptomyces sp. NPDC004051
AAGTTGCACTCGCGTCACACAAGAAGATCTACCGGACCAGGCCCCGCAGCGAAGGCGAATCCCGCAACTTGATCACGACTCAATACGCGCCCTAGAGGGCCGCCGCTCCGTGCTCGCGCAGGGACTGGTCGTACTGCTGGAGGACCCACAGTTCGTTCTGCACGGAGGCCAGTTCGGCGGGGTCGCCCTGGGAGGCGAGGCGGGTCAGCCGGCCGGTGATCTCGCGGACGCGGCGCTCGACGGCGCGGCGGCGGACGGTGACCAGCTGGGCGCCCGCGTAGTTCTCGTCGACCTCCTTGACGCCCCGGTGCAGCATGATCGCCTCGACGGCGAGTTCGGTGACCATGGCGCGGACGGTGTCGTCGGGGGCGGCGTCGCGCACCCGGATCAGGTACTCCTGCGGGTCCTGGGCGCCGTACTCCGCGCCGCCCGCCTCCAGGACGGCCTGGCGCACGGCCGCGTAGGCCGGGGCGGTGAACTCGTCGACGCCGTAGGCGTCGAAGGCCGGGGAGACCAGGGCGGGGTGCTGGAGGGCGAGCTTGAGCAGTTCCCGTTCGGTGGCGAAGACGGGGTTGCGGAGGTTGAGGGCGGGGCCCCGCGGGGGTGTGGGGGCCGGACCGGAGGCGTACTGCTGCGGGTCGCCGCCGCGGCCGCGCTGCCGGCGGTCCTCGGGGGCGGGGCCCTTGCCGCCGCGGTCGCGGGCCCAGCGGGCGAGCTGTGCCACCCGCTTGACCACGAACTGGGTGTCGAGGATGCCGAGCATGCCGGCGAGCTGGACGGCGACCTCGTGCTGGGCGCCGCTGTTCTTGATGCGGGCGACGACCGGGGCGGCCTCGTCGAGGGCGGCGGCGCGGCCGGCCGGGGTGTCCAGGTCGTAGCGGTTCACGATGTGGCGGAGCGCGAACTCGAAGAGCGGGGTGCGGGGTTCGGCGAGGTCGGCGACGGCCGCGTCGCCCTTGGCCAGGCGCAGGTCGCAGGGGTCCATGCCGTCGGGCGCGATGGCGATGTAGGTCTCGGCGGCGAACTTCTGGTCGTCCTCGAAGGCGCGCAGGGCCGCCTTCTGGCCGGCCGCGTCACCGTCGAAGGTGAAGATCACCCGGGCCGAGCCGTTGTCCATCAGCAGCCGGCGCAGGATCTTGATGTGGTCGTTGCCGAAGGCGGTGCCGCAGGTCGCGATGGCGGTGGTGACACCGGCGAGGTGGCAGGCCATGACGTCGGTGTAGCCCTCGACGACGACCGCGCGGGACGCCTTGGCGATGTCCTTCTTCGCCAGGTCGATGCCGTAGAGGACCTGGGACTTCTTGTAGATCGCCGTCTCGGGGGTGTTGAGGTACTTGGGGCCGTTGTCCGCCTCGTACAGCTTGCGGGCGCCGAAGCCGACGACCTCGCCGCCGATGTCGCGGATGGGCCACATCAGCCGGCCGCGGAAGCGGTCGATGGGGCCGCGGCGGCCCTCCTGGGAGAGGCCGGAGAGGATCAGTTCCTTGTCGGTGAAGCCCTTGCCCCGCAGGAAGCGGGTGAGGTGGTCCCAGCCCTGGGGGCTGTAGCCGACGGAGAAGTGCCGGGCGGCCTCCTGGTCGAAGCCCCGCTCGGCGAGGAAGGCGCGGCCGGTGTCCGCCTCGGGGGAGGTCGCGAGCTGCTCCGCGTACCAGTCGGCGGCGATCCGGTGCGCCTCGACCAGGCGGATGCGCTCGCCGCGCTGGTGGGCCGGGTTGTACCCGCCCTCCTCGTAGCGCAGGGTGATGCCGGCCTGGGCGGCCAGGCGCTCGACCGCCTCGGAGAAGGAGAGGTGGTCGACCTTCATCACGAACGTGATGGTGTCGCCGCCCTCCTGGCAGCCGAAGCAGTGGAAGAGCCCCTTGCTCGGGCTCACCTGGAAGGACGGCGACTTCTCGTCGTGGAACGGGCACAGGCCCTTGAGGTTGCCGCCGCCGGCGCCGCGCAGCTGGAGGTACTCGGACACCACGGCGTCGATCGGGACCGCGTCCCGTACCGCCTTCACGTCCTCGTCGTTGATCCGTCCAGCCACGCTGGAAGTCTACGGTGGCCCGCCGGGAGCCGGATCGGAGGCGTCCGCCCCGGTCAGGGGGCGAGGCTCTCCAGCGGAACGTGCGGGTCGGCCAGGGCGTCCGTGTCCACCGGGGTCCCGGAGCGGATCAGCCGCTGGATCGGGTCCGTGACGTCCCACACGTTGACGTTCATCCCGGCCAGCACCCTGCCCTCCTTCACCCAGAACGCGATGAACTCCCGCTTGCCCGAGTCGCCCCGGATCACGACCTGGTCGTAGGAGCCCGCCGGCGCCCAGCCGGAGTACTCCATCCCCAGGTCGTACTGGTCGCTGAAGAAGTACGGGACCCTGTCGTACGTGACCTCCCGGCCGAGCATGGCGCGGGCCGCGGCCGGGCCGCCGTTGAGGGCGTTGGCCCAGTGTTCGACGCGCATCCGGGTGCCGAACAGGGCGTGCGGGAAGGAGACGACGTCGCCCGCCGCGTGGATGTCCGGGTCGGAGGTGCGCAGCCGCTCGTCGACCAGGATGCCGCCGCCGTCCGCGGGGCCGGCGATCTCCAGGCCCGCCGCCCGGGCGAGGCCGGTGCGCGGGGCGGCGCCGATCGCCGCGAGGACGGCGTGCGCCGGGTGCTCCTCGCCGTCGTCGGTGCGGGCCGCGAGGACCATGCCGTCCTGCCCGGTGATCTCGGTGAGGGTGGCGCCGAAGTGGAAGCGGACGCCGTGGTCGCGGTGCAGGTCGGCGAAGAGCTGCCCGAGTTCCGGGCCGAGGACCGAGTGCAGCGGGGTCTGCCCCCGGTGCACGACGGTGACCTCCGCGCCGTACGCGCGGGCCGCCGCCGCGACCTCCAGGCCGATCCAGCCGCCGCCGGCGATCACCAGGTGGCCGTTGTCCCGGCCCAGGGAGGTCAGGACGCCCTTGAGGCGTTCGGCGTGCGCGAGGCGGCGCAGGTGGTGGACGCCGGCCAGGCCGGTGCCCGGGATGTCCAGGCGGCGGGGCTCGGCGCCGTTGGCCAGCAGCAGTTTGTCGTAGCGGACGGTGGTGCCGTCCTCGCCGAAGCGGACGGTCTTCGCGGCGCGGTCGACGGCGTCGACGGTCTGGCCGAGGTGCAGCTCGACGTCGTGGCGCGCGTACCAGGCGGGTTCGTGCACGAAGACGCTGTCGCGTTCCTCCTTGCCGAGGAGGTAGCCCTTGGACAGGGGCGGTCGCTCGTACGGGTGGTCGCGTTCGTCGCAGATCAGCAGGACGCGGCCGGTGAAGCCCTCCGTTCGCAGCGTTTCGGCCGCTTTCGCGCCGGCCAGTCCGCCTCCGACGATGACGAATGTCTGATCCGCGTCGACCACGTGATGCCTCCTCTTCAGGGTGCCGCCACCTGTGAGCGTCCCGCACACCGGGTGGTGCGGGAAGGGGGAGTGACCCGATCAGGCCACGGACGGTCACCTTCGGGCTCCTCCCCAACCCTGCCCCGTCAGACGGGTGTGAAGCGAGCGGGCCGAGGCGTCGGTGAGGGACGCGATCTGGTCGACGATCACCCGTTTGCGGGCACGGTTGTCCGGGGCCTGCGCGAACAGCGTGCGGAACTGCGGGTCCAGGCCGTCGGGGGCGCGGGCGGTGAGCGCCTCGGCCAGTTCGACGACGACGATCCGCTGGTCGGCGCGGAGCAGTTCCTGCTCGGCGCGCTGCATGACGTACCGGTCGGCGACCGCCTTGAGGACGGCGCACTCCAGGCGGGTCTCCCGGGGGACGACGAGTTCGGCTCCGTAGCGGGTGAGGCGGCCGCTGCCGAACCGCTGCCGGGTGGCGCCCTCGGCGGCGAGGCAGAAGCGGCCGATGAGCTGGCTGGTGGCGTCCTTGAGGCGGGCCTGGGCGACCGCGGTGCCGTCGTAGCCGTGCGGCCACCACTCCTGGGCGAGGAGCCGGTCGAGCGCCTCGGCGAGTTCCCCCGGGTCGGTGCCGGGGTCGGTGTAACGGGCGGCGGCGACGGCGAAGACCGCCTGCCGCTCGGGCTCGGCGTGCAGGAGGTTGGGGTCGATGTGGCCGGCGTGCAGGCCGTCCTCCACGTCGTGCACCGAGTAGGCCACGTCGTCGGCCCAGTCCATGACCTGGGCCTCGAAGCAGAC
The DNA here is from genome assembly GCF_053604275.1 of Streptomyces sp. NPDC004051. Classification (NCBI taxonomy): domain Bacteria; kingdom Bacillati; phylum Actinomycetota; class Actinomycetes; order Kitasatosporales; family Streptomycetaceae; genus Streptomyces; species Streptomyces sp. NPDC004051. The sequence continues at coordinate 4,126 of NZ_JBSGHG010000011.1, forward strand.
GCGGCCGTCGGGGGCGCTCTCGCGGATCCAGTCGAAGACGGGACGGTCGTCCTCGTAGACGCCGAACTTCGGGGAGGCCGGGTCGGTGGGGTGGCCGCCCCGGGGCCAGGGGTACTTGGTGGCGGCGTCGAGGGCGGCACGGGTGAGGTTGAGGCCGACGGAGCCTTCGGGGGTGAACCGTTTGGGTTCGATGCGGGTGAGCAGGCGGAGCGACTGGGCGTTGCCCTCGAAGCCGCCGCAGTCCTCGGCGAACTCGTTCAGCGCCTGTTCGCCGTTGTGGCCGAAGGGCGGGTGGCCCAGGTCGTGGGAGAGGCAGGCGGCCTCCACCAGGTCCGGGTCGCAGCCGAGGGCCGCGCCGAGCTCCCGGCCCACCTGGGCGCACTCCAGGGAGTGGGTGAGGCGGGTGCGGGGGCTGGCGTCCCAGAGCGGGCTGGCCGCTCCGGGGGTGACGACCTGGGTCTTGCCGGCCAGGCGGCGCAGGGCCGCGGAGTGCAGCACGCGTGCGCGGTCGCGCTGGAAGGCGGTGCGCCCGGGGCGCTTGTCGGGTTCGGCGGCCCAGCGGGCGACCGAGGCCGGGGCGTAGCCGGGGGGCGGGACGTGGTTCTCGTACTCCTGTGACGCCGGGCCGTCGGGGGCGTGGGTGCTGGTGCCTGCCATGCCTCGACACTACGGGGAGGCGGCGACGGCCGGGGGGCGCCCGTACCCCGTCGGGGCGGGGGCCGTGCGGGCCTGGTCGTAGCGGTGGAGGAGGAGGCGGACCAGGGCCGGGTGGGCGCCGAGGGGGGCCGAGGCGATCCAGGGGGACGCCGCCGCGCACTCGGTGGCGAAGCGCCCGGGGGCCGTGAAGCAGGAGGCGACCGCAACGCGGTGGCGGCCCCGGGCGGCCAGGGCGCGCAGGGCGTCGGGGACGGTGGGGGCGGCGGCGGAGGCGTAGGCGGGGACGACGGGGACGCCGAGGCGTTCGGCGAGCAGGCCGGCGGTGCGGGCGGTGTCGCGCCCCGAGCCGGGGGTGCGGGAGCCGGCGGCGGCCAGCACGACCGCGCTCGCGCGGCGGGTCGCCCCGTCCGCCGGGGCGCGCCAGCCGGCTTCCGTCAGGCGGGCGTGCAGGGCGTCCACCAGCAGCGGGTGCGGGCCCAGCGGGGCGGCCACGCGCGTGTGCAGCGGGGTGTCCGCGGCCGTCTCGGGGATGTCCCGGGTGACGTGGTGGCCGCGCCCGAGCAGCAGCGGCACCAGCACGGCCGAACCGGCACCCCGCGCGTGCAGTGCGGCGAGGGTGTCCGGGAGCAGCGGGGCGTTCAGCTCGAGGTGCCCCAGGTGCACGGGCAGACCGGGACGCAGCGCGCGGACGCGGTCCAGGAGCGCCCGTACGGTGCTCGGCGTGCGCGGATCGCGGCTGCCGTGAGCCACGACGACCAGGGGGGTGGTGGGGTGCGCCGTCATGTCCCGAGGGTCGCCCAGGGACGTTGCCTTCCCGTTGCACGCGCGTGACGGGTGTTTTCCGGCGGTTCACGGCGCCGTCCGCGCCCGGTGTGAGCCCGTTCGGGCCGATCACGGGGCGCGGCTGAACCGGAGGGCGCTCCGGCGCGTCTCCGAGATCGAGGACCGACCGGGGAGGGTGCCCGTCCGATGCTTGACCTGTTGCGCCGCGTGAGGACCCGCGGGTTTCGCCGACCGCGCCTGCCGCGCACCCGTACCGGGCAACGGCGGCTGGTGCAGGCGGGGATGGCGGCGTGCGTCCTGGCGCTGCTGCCGGCGACCTGGATGCACACGGTCGCGGACGGCCGGCTGCGCACCACGGCCGACGTGCCCCGCACGGACGTCGCCGTGGTCTTCGGCGCGGGCCTGTGGGACGGGGAGCCGTCGCCGTACCTCGCCCGCCGGCTGAACGCGGCGGCCGAGCTGTACCGGACGGGCCGGATCGAGGTGGTCCTGGTCACCGGCGACAACAGCCGTGAGGAGTACGACGAGCCGGACGCGATGCGCGCCTATCTGACCCGGCACGGCGTGCCCGACGCGCGGATCGTCAGCGACTACGCGGGCTTCGACACCTGGGACTCCTGCGTCCGCGCGAAGGAGATCTTCGGCGTGGACCGGGCCGTGCTGATCAGCCAGGGCTTCCACATCCGGCGCGCGGTCACGCTGTGCCGGGCGGCCGGAGTCTCCTCCTACGGCGTCGGCGTCGACGACCGGCACGACCTCACCTGGTACTACGGGGGCGTCCGGGAGATCCTCGCCGCGGGCAAGGCGGCGGCGGACGCCGTGCTCCGCCCGGACCCGCACTTCCTCGGCCCGGAGGAGCCCGGGGTGCGGCGCGCCCTGGCGGACGTCCACGTCCCGTGAACCGCTGACCGACAGCGCGCATATCGCGGTATGCTCGCGTCATGGCAGACACAACGCGGATCACGGTGACGCTCCCGGTCGAGCAGGTCGCCGAACTGAAGAAGCTCACCGACAACGTCTCCGGCTACGTCGCTGAAGCGGTGGCGCGTCAGCTCCGGCACCAGTTGCTCGGTGCCGATCTGCTGCGCCATCAGGAGGAGCACGGGGCCTTCACCGAGGAGGAGTTGACCGAGGCGCACTCCCGGATCTTCGGCACGACGGGAAGCGCCGGACGTCCGGCGAGCACCGCGTGAACGGTCACATCGAGACCGTCGTCCTGGACTCCCAGGGTCTCTCCGCCTGGATCACGGAGGATCGCAAGATCCTCGCGATGCTCCAGGTGTTCCATTCCATGGGCTCCGGGATCGTCGTCGGAGCCAACACCGTCGTGGAGGTCAGCCACGCGCGTGTGAACCTGCCCCGGCTGCGGTGGGTGCTGTCCCGCGTCAAGGTGGAGGCGGTGACCGAGGCGGCGGCGAAGAGGGCCGCGGAACTGCTCAAGGCCACAGGCCTGCACGGGCACCGGTACGCGATCGACGCGACGGTCGCGGAGCTGGCGCTGCGCCAACCGGGGCCGGTGGCCCTCCTGACATCCGACCTCGATGACATGTCCCGTCTGTGCGGCGGCCGTATCCAGCTCGTCGGTGTCTGAGCGGACGCCCCGTGCCCCCGCGCACCCGGTCTCACCGCGCTCCCCCGGCCCCGGGGAGGTGGTCGTGCCCGGGGCGTAACCGGGGGCGGTGCGGGGTGTAACACGGGGGGCGCAGGGTGGACGGTATGGAGAGTCCGGGGACGCCCACGCACTGCCCGTACTGCGCGCTGCAGTGCGGGATGAGTCTGGTGTCCGGCGCGGGCGGGGCCGTCGGGGTGCGGGAGCGGGCGGACTTCCCGGTGAACCGGGGGGCGCTGTGCGGAAAGGGGCGTACGGCGCCGGCCGTGCTGTCGTCGGACGTGCGGCTGACCTCGCCGCTGGTGCGGTCCGCGGGGGGTGTGCTGGTGCCGGCCTCCTGGGAGGAGGCGCTGGACCGGGTCGCCGAGGGGCTGAGGCGGACGCGTGCACAGTACGGGGCGGACGCGGTCGCGGTGTTCGGCGGGGGCGGGCTGACCAACGAGAAGGCGTACAGCCTGGGGAAGTTCGCGCGGGTGGTGCTGGGGACCTCCCAGATCGACTACAACGGGCGGTTCTGCATGTCGTCGGCGGCAGCGGCCGGGGTCAGGGCGTTCGGGCTGGACCGCGGACTGCCGTTTCCGCTGGAGGACATCCCGCGGACCGGCTGCGTGATCCTGGTCGGGGCGAACCCGGCGGAGACCATGCCGCCGTTCCTGCGGTACCTCACCGAGCTGAGGGAGAACGGCGGCACGCTGATCGTCGTCGACCCGCGCCGTACCAGGACGGCCGAGCAGGCCGATCTGCATCTGGCGCCCCGCCCCGGTACCGATCTCGCGCTGGCGCTGGGCCTGCTGCACCTGGTCGTCGCCGAGGGGCGCACCGACGAGGCGTACGTCCGGGAGCGCACCGTCGGCTGGGAGGAGACCCGGGCCGCGGCGATGGCGCACTGGCCGGAGTACGTGGAGCGGATCACGGGCGTGTCCGTGCCCGAACTGCGGGAGGCGGTACGGCTGTTCTGTGAGCCGGAGGCGGCGATGGTGCTCACCGCGCGCGGGCCCGAGCAGCAGTCCAAGGGCACCGACACCGTGGGCGCCTGGATCAACCTGTGCCTGGCGACGGGCCGGGCGGGCCGCCCGCTGTCCGGGTACGGGTGCCTGACCGGGCAGGGCAACGGGCAGGGCGGGCGCGAACACGGCCAGAAGGCGGACCAGTTGCCCGGCTACCGCGAGCTGACCGATCCGGCGGCGCGGGCCCATGTGGCCGGGGTGTGGGGCGTGGACCCGGATTCCCTCCCCGGGCCGGGGCGCAGCGCCTACGAGCTCCTCGACGCGCTGGGCACGGACATCCGCTCGCTGCTGCTGATGGGCTCCAACCCGGTGGTGTCGGCGCCGCGCGCCGCGCACGTCGAGGAGCGGATCCGCTCGCTGGACTTCCTGGCGGTGTGCGACGTCGTGCTGTCGGAGACGGCGGCGCTCGCCGATGTCGTGCTGCCGGTGACCCAGTGGGCGGAGGAGACGGGGACGACGACGAACCTCGAGGGCCGGGTGCTGCTGCGCCGCCGGGCCCTCGCCCCGCCGGAGGGCGTCCGGAGCGACCTGGAGGTGCTGCACGGGCTGGCCGCCCGGCTCGGTGGCACACGGGGCGGTTCGGAGAAGGGGTTCCCGACCGAGCCCGAGGAGGTCTTCGAGGAGCTGCGCCGGGCGAGCGCGGGCGGACCGGCGGACTACTCCGGGATCGGCTACCGGCGGCTGGCGGCGGAGGACGGCGTGTTCTGGCCGTGCCCGGCGGGGGCCGGGGGCGCCGTCCACCCCGGCACGCCCCGGCTCTTCCTCGACCGGTTCGCCACCGGGGACGGGCGGGCCCGGTTCACGCCCGTCTCGCACCGGGCGAGCGCCGAGGAACCCGACGAGGAGTACCCCGTGCTGCTGACCACCGGCCGGGTCGTGGCGCAGTACCAGTCCGGTGCGCAGACCCGGCGCGTCGAGGAGCTGAACGCCGCCGCGCCCGGCCCGTTCGTGGAACTCCATCCCCGTCTCGCACAGCGGCTCGGCGCGGCCGAGGGCGATCCGCTGGCCGTGGTGTCCCGGCGGGGCCGGGCGGTGGCGCCGGCGCGGATCACCGCCGCGATCCGCCCCGACACCGTGTTCATGCCGTTCCACTGGGCCGGCGAGGGCCGCGCCAACACCCTCACCCACCCCGCCCTGGACCCGGTCTCGCGGATGCCGGAGTTCAAGGTGTGCGCGGTACGGGTGGAGAGGGCGGCGCCGTGAGCGGATCACCCGTTCACAGGCGCGCGGCGCGCCCTTCGGCTTCTTTCCCCTGAAAGGACCGCCGCACGCCGGTGACCTGCCGGAACGGCGGGCGGACGGGCCCCGGCCGGGCGGGTCCGACACCCGTTCACCCCATTCCTGACTCTTCTTCAGGAAGCGCTCCGTGCCCGGTGGCACTTACCTCGGACAGGCAGGGACGCGACTGACGGCGGCACATGGGCGTGTCGCGGGCGTGGCCCCTGCGTGAGCTCGAGGGAGCATCGATGCGAGATATCGCCCGGTGGCCGGCCCGTCTGCCCGGCGGGGTCTGCCTGCCCGGTGGGGTCTGCCTGTCCGGTGCGGCCGCTCTGGCCGGCTCCGTGCTCGCCCTGGCCTTCCTGGGACTGCTCGTCGCCCCCGCCGGGTACGCCGGGGAGGCGGACACCTCCCCGGCCGGGCGCTCCCGCGGCACGGTGGTCGGGAAGCTGGAGGTGTACCCGTCCTCGGTCGTGGCCGGCGCTCAGGTGACGGTGAACACCGCGGCGTGCGGGGACCGCGACACGGTCGCGGGGGACGCCACCGCCGTGGGCGCCGGTCGCTTCACCCTGGCGCCGAGCGCACACGAGCGGGACTCGATCGGCCAGTTCCGGGTGCCGCCGGGCGCGCAGCCGGGGACGTACGAGATCGTCGCGAAATGCTCCGCCGGCGGGCAGTTGGTGACCGGGGACCTGGTGGTCAGACTGACGTCCGCGGCCCAGCAGGTGCATCCGCACGGAAGTGTGAAGACGGGGGTCGGCGGCGCACTGGGCCCCGACCCCGTACAGACCGCGGCCGGCGTGGCGGCGCTCGCCGTCGCCGCCGCGGGCGGTACCTGGCTCCTGCATCGCCGGGCGAGAGGCGACGGGATCTGACGGGCACCCTCCGCTGCCCGTCCACCGGTACCGCATGTCCCCTCCCCCTCCGGGTCCGACGCCCCTCGCGGCCCGGAGGGGGGCACGGGGCCGACTGTGAAGAGGTCATCACGATGCGCAGCAGGTTCGGCCGGGCCGGCGGCCCGAGCAGTACGGCCATAGCCTCCGTGAGCGTGCTCGCCCTGTGCTGCGGGCTGTGGCTGCTGCGCGACGCGGCCGACACACCCGCCCCTCCCCAGCCGTCCGCCGCCCAGGCCCACTCCGGGCGCCCCGCTCTCGCCCCCGGCCGCCCCGCCGCACTGCCGCCCTCCCCGCCCAAGAGCATCCGCATACCCGCGATCGACGTGGACGCGCCGCTGACGGGCCTCTCCCTGACCGGCACCGGCAGTCTCGACGCGCCGCCGCCCGAGCGGAGGAACCTGGCCGGCTGGTACGAGGCCGGCACCGCACCCGGCGAGCGGGGCACCGCGATCGTCGCGGGCCATGTCGACAACGCCGACGGCCCCGCCGTCTTCTACTCCCTGGGCGCCCTGCGCAAGGGCAGCAGTGTCGAAGTGGACCGGGCGGACGGCCGCACCGCCGTGTTCACGGTGCACGCCGTGGAGGCGTACGACGCGAGGGACTTCCCCGACGAGCGGGTCTACGGCGCGGCGAAACGGCCCGAACTGCGGATCATCACCTGCGGCGGCGGCTGGTCGCGCACCACCGGCTACCGGGGCAACGTCGTCGTCTACGCCCATCTGACGGGCAGTCGCGGCCGCTGAAGTTCCGCGGCCCGCGGCCTCAGGCCAGCCACTGCTCGTACGCCATGTTCGCCACCAGGGCGAAGACCACCGTCAGCAGGACGACGCGGACGAAGCCGCTGCCCTTCTTCAGGGCCGTGCGGGCGCCGAGCGTGCCGCCCGCGAGGTTGAACACCGCCATCAGGGCCGCCAGCTGCCACAGCACCGCGCCCTGCCAGGCGAACATGGCCAGCGCGCCGGCGTTGGTGCAGCAGTTGACGATCTTCGCGGTGGCGGAGGCGGTGACCAGGTCGAGGTGGAGCAGCGCGGTGAGCGCCAGGACGAGGAACGTACCGGTGCCGGGGCCGATGAGACCGTCGTAGAAGCCGATGCCCAGGCCGCCGAGGCCGATCGCGGCGAGGACGCGGCGGCGCGAGACCGGGCCGGGTGCGGGCGCGGCGCCGAAGGACGGGCGGAGGATGACGAAGGCGGCCACGGCGAGCAGCACCACCATGATCACCGGTTTGAGGACCTCGGTGCTCATCCCGGCGGCGAGGAAGGCGCCGCCCGACGACCCCGCGAGGGCGGCGAGACCGATGCGCACGGCGGTGCGGACGTCCACCGGGGCCTTGCGGGCGTAGGTGATCGCCGCGCCCGTGGTGCCGACGATGGCGACCGCCTTGTTGGTGCCCAGCGCGTGCGCGGCCGGGGTGCCGGCGGGCAGGCCCAGCAGCAGGGCCGGCAGGAGCAGCAGCCCGCCGCCACCGACCACGGCGTCGATCCAGCCGGCGGCGAGCGCCGCGAGGCAGAGCAGGACGACGGTGGTCAGCGAGATGTCGGGCATGGCCGTGACCCTATGAACCGGATAGTTGCGCCGTCCATCGAGATGAGCGTTTCCTGAGGTTGAGCCTCCTCACACCCGCCCCCCGCCCCCGCTGAGGGCAGCGTTCCGCGCGGGAAACAGAGGTGGTGCCGCCGGGTAACACGCGCACCGCAGGCTCGGGGCATGACCTCGGACGAGCGTGTGGTGGTGATCGGCGCCGGCCTGGCGGGCGTGCGTCTCGCCCGGCGGCTCGGCGAGCTCGGCACGCCGGTGACGCTGATCGGCGAGGAGGGGCCCCGCCCGTACAACAGGGTGCTGCTCGCCGAGGTGCTGGCCGGACGCTACGGCCCCGAGGTGATCGCCCTGCCGACGCCCGGGGAGCCGGTCCGGGCCCGGGTCACCGGCGTCGACCGCGCGGCGCGCACCGTCACCTGCGCGGACGGCTCGGTGATCGGGTACGGCCGGCTGGTCCTGGCCACCGGCTCCGCCCCGGTGCTGCCGCCGCTGCGCGGACTGCTCAGCGCGGACGCCCCGGGCGCCGCGGGCACCGCGGGCACCACAGGCACCGCGGGCGCCACGGGCACTCCGGGCGCCACGGGCACTCCGGGCGCCACGGGCACTTCGGATGCCGCAGGCACCACAGGCACCACAGGCACCACAGGCGCCCCGGGCGCCACGGGCGCTCCAGGCACCGCGGGCACTCCAGGCCCCACGGGCACTTCGGGCACTCCGGATGCCGCGGGTACCACGGGCACCGCGGACACTCCGGGCACCGGGGGCGCCGGGAACGCCGGGTCCCGCGAGCTGCCCGAGGGGGTGCACGCCTTCCGCACCCTGGACGACTGCCTGGGCCTGGACGAGGCGCTGCGGCCGGGGGTGCGGGCGGTGGTGATCGGCGGCGGGCTCCTCGGGGTCTCCGCGGCCCGCGCCCTCGCCGTGCGCGGCGCGCGGGTCGTCCTCGCCCAGCGGTCCGGGCGGCTCATGCAACGCCGGCTCGACCCGGCCGCGTCCGCACTGGTCGAGCGGCATCTGGCCGGCCTCGGCGTCGAGGTGCGCACCGAGTGCCGGGTGCGGGACGTGCACTGCGCCGGCGGTGCGGTCCGCTCGGTGGAGCCGGCCGACGGACACGCCCTCGACGCCGACCTGGTGGTACTGGCCTGCGGGGCCCGTCCGCGCACCGGGCTCGCCGAGGCCGCCGGGCTCACGGTCCGCGAGGGGATCGTCGTCGACGACGAGCTGCGCACCTCCGACCCGTCCGTCCACGCGATCGGCGACTGCGCGCAGCACGCCGGCACGGTGTACGGGCTCGCCGCCCCGGCCCTGGAACAGGCCGACGTGCTCGCCGCGCTGCTCGCCGGGGACACCGGCGCCCGCTACACCGGCACCCGCTCCCTGACCCGGCTCACCCTCACCGGCCGTCCCGGCCCCTTCGACCTGGCCGCGTTCGGCGAGGCCGAGGCGCTGCCGGGCGACGACGTCGTCCGGCTCACCGACGCCACCCGGGGCACCCACCGCAAGGTCGTCGTCCGCGAGGGCCGCCTGGTCGGCGGGGTCCTGGTCGGCGAACTCGGCACCGTCGGCGCCCTCGCCCGCGCCTGGGAGAGAGCAGAGCCGCTCCCGCCCGACGGCGGTTCCCTGCTCCACCTGATCACCCACGACGGAGGCTCCTGATGACCGCCACCCCGGGGGCATCCCCCACTCTCGTGCTCGTCGGCCACGGCATGGTCGGCCAGCGCTTCCTCGAGGCGCTCGCCGAGCGCGGTCTGACCGCCACGCACCGCGTGGTCGTGCTGTGCGAGGAACCGCGTCCGGCGTACGACCGGGTCCGGCTCACCTCGTACTTCTCGGGGTGCACGCCCGAGGAACTGTCCGTGACGGACCCGGAGTTCATCACGGACCACGGCATCGAGCTGCACCTGGGCGACCCGGCGGAGACGATCGACCGCGAGAGCCGCGAGGTCACCGCCCGTTCGGGGCTGGTCGTCGGCTACGACGTCCTGGTGCTGGCCACCGGATCCCACCCGTTCGTGCCGCCGGTGCCGCACCAGGACGCCGAGGGCTGCTTCGTCTACCGCACGATCGAGGACCTGCTCGCGATCGAGGAGTACGCGAGGAGGTCGACGACCGGCACGGTGGTCGGCGGTGGTCTGCTCGGCCTGGAGGCGGCGGGCGCCCTCAAGGGTCTCGGACTCACCACGCACATCGTGGAGTTCGCCCCGCGCCTGATGCCGGTGCAGGTCGACGAGGGCGGTGGCGCGGCGCTGCTGCGCACCGTCGAGGGCATGGGCCTGAACGTCCGCACGGGCGTGGGTGCACAGGAGATCGTGGTCGGTGACGAGGGCGCGGTCACCGGCATGAGGCTGTCCGACGGCTCAGAAATCGCCACCGACCTGGTGGTGTTCTCCGCGGGTGTCCGCCCCCGCGACCGACTGGCCCGGGACTGCGGCCTCACCGTCGGCGAGCGCGGCGGCGTCGCGGTCGACGAGCAGTGCCGCTCGGTCACCGACCCGCGCGTCTTCGCGATCGGCGAGTGCGCGCTGGCCGCCGACGGCCGGGTGTACGGGCTGGTGGCCCCCGGTTACGAGCAGGCCGGGACGGCCGCCGCGGCCATCGCCGCCGACGGGACCGGCCCGTCGGCGTTCACGGGCGCCGACCTGTCCACCAAGCTCAAGCTGCTCGGCGTGGACGTGGCGTCCTTCGGCGACGCGCACGGCGCCACCGCCGACTGCCTGGACGTCGTCTACTCCGACTCCCGCTCCGGTCTCTACAGGAAGCTGGTCGTCGGCCGCGACGGCACCCTGCTCGGCGGCATCCTGGTCGGCGACGCCGACGCCTACGGCACGCTGCGCGCCCTCACCGGTTCGGTGCCGCCGGTCGCACCGGAGTCCCTGGTCCTGCCCGCCGGGGCCGGCGCCCCCGCCCCGCTCGGCCCGTCCGCGCTGCCGGACGACGCGATCGTCTGCTCCTGCAACAACGTCCGCAAGGGAACCGTCCGCGAGGCCGTCACCGAGCACCGGTGCACCACCGTGCCCGAGGTGAAGAAGTGCACCAAGGCCGGTACGACCTGCGGCAGTTGCGTCAAGGTGATCGGCCTGCTGGTCGACGCCGAGCTGGCGGCGAACGGCGTCGAGGTCGACCGGGGCCTGTGCGGCTGCTTCGCGCAGACCCGCGAGGAGCTGTACGAGATCGTCCGCGCCCTGCGCGTCACCTCCCACCGGGACCTGCTGGACCGGCACGGCCGTGCGGGCGCCCGCGGCGGCGACGGCTGCGAGGTCTGCAAGCCGACGGTCGGCTCGATCATCGCCTCCCTCGCCCCGGTGATCGGCGCGAGCACCTACGTCCTGGACGGCGAACAGGCCGCCCTCCAGGACACCAACGACCACTTCCTCGCCAACCTGCAGAAGAACGGCTCGTATTCGGTCGTGCCCCGCATCCCCGGCGGTGAGATCGCCCCGGAGAAGCTGATCGTGATCGGTGAGATCGCCCGCGACTTCGGCCTCTACACCAAGATCACCGGCGGCCAGCGCATCGACATGTTCGGCGCGAGGGTCGAGCAACTCCCGTTGATCTGGTCCCGGTTGGTGAACGCCGGCTTCGAGTCCGGCCACGCCTACGGAAAGTCGCTGCGCACGGTGAAGTCCTGCGTCGGGCAGACCTGGTGCCGCTACGGCGTCCAGGACTCCGTCCGCATGGCGATCGACCTGGAGCTGCGCTACCGGGGCCTGCGCTCCCCGCACAAGCTGAAGTCGGCCGTCTCCGGCTGCCCACGCGAGTGCGCGGAGGCCCGCTCGAAGGACTTCGGCGTCATCGCCACCACGGGCGGCTGGAACCTGTACGTCGGCGGCAACGGCGGCGCCACCCCGCGCCACGCCGACCTGCTCGCGCAGGACCTCCCGGACGCCGGACTGGTCCGCCTGATCGACCGGTTCCTGATGTTCTACATCCGCACCGCCGACCGCCTGGAGCGCACCTCCGCCTGGCTGGAGCGCCTCCCCGGCGGCCTGGACCACCTACGGGACGTCGTCGTCCACGACTCGCTCGGCATCTGCGGCGAACTGGAGGCCCAGATGGCCGCCCATGTGTCCCACTACCGCGACGAGTGGGCCGAGACCCTCGACGACCCCGAGAAGCTGGCCCGGTTCGTGTCCTTCGTGAACGCCCCGGACACCCCCGACCCGGTGGTCGCCTTCGTCCCCGAGCGGGACCAGATGAAGCCCGACCTGCCGCTGCTGAGCATCGGCCTGCGACCCGCCGACGACCTCCTGGAAGGAACCGCCACGCGATGCCCCTGACACCAAAGACCACCGGACCGAAGGTGCGACTCCGCCTGAGAGGCGACTGGTTCACGGTCTGCGACCTGGGCGTGCTGCTCCCCGGCCGCGGTGTGGCGGCCCTGCTCCCCGACGGCCGCCAGGCCGCCGTCTTCACCGACCGCACCGGCGCCCTGTACGCCGTCGACAACCGCGACCCCTTCACCGGCGCGGCGGTCCTCTCCCGCGGCCTGACCGGCACCCACCACGGCCGCCCCTTCGTCGCCTCCCCCCTGCTGAAGCAGCGCTTCGACCTGGAGACGGGCCGGTGCCTGGACGACGACACGGTCCGGCTGACGACGTACGAGGTCAAGGTGGCGTGAGCCCGTGCGAACGGAGAGCTACCGTCCGGTCACGTCACGTTCGCATCACGGGTCCACGAAACCTCCCCACCCTCCCCCGGCCACTCCCCTACCGTCGGCAGCTCACACCCGGCAGACCGCCCCGGACGGGGGCATGCCGCCGGATATCCGCACATGGCTGGGAGTTTCCCCGTGAACCTGTCCTGCAAGTCCGCCGCCGTGACCGTCGCCGCGCTCGCACTGGCCGCGCTGCCCCTCACCACCGCCACGGCCCACGAGGGCAACCACCCGTTCGAGAACTGCACCGAGGCGTACGACGCCGGGTACAAGAACATCGAGGTGGGCGACGAGCACTACGGCAAGCACCTGGACCGCGACGGCGACGGCGTCGGCTGCGACCGGGCACCGGCGGGCTTCGTCCCCGCCGACGACAGGGACAGCGGCTCGGACGACGGCGCCACCGGCTCCGACGCCGGCTCCGGCTCCGGCTCCGGCTCCGACGACAAGGGCACCGCCGAGAAGAGCGGCGGCACCGACCTCGCCGAGACCGGCGGCAACAGCGCCACCCCGTACCTCGCGGCCGGCGGCGCGGCCGTCGTCCTCGCGGGCGGCGGGGTGCTGTTCGCCTCCCGCAGGCGCCGCAGCACCGACTGACCCGGAGCGTCGGCACCCTTACGGCCTCGGCCGGCTGGCGCGGAGCACCGGGGCGCGGTTGCATGAATCGGCACGCCGTGCGCGTGAGGCGCACGGCGGCGCGGGCCCGGTGGCCGCTCGGACGATGCGAGGGGAGAGGCCGTTGGACTTCCGTCAGGCGGTGGCCCTCGCCGTGGCGGTCGCCGCACTGGCGACGGGCTGCACAGCGGCCGACGCCGTACCGGACTCGGTGCCGCAGGTGGCCGTTCTGCGGTTGGAGACGCCGGTGCGGGAGCCGATCTGGTCGAAGGAGACCCACGCGGTCCTCGCGCTGGCCGAGGACGCGTCCCGGATCGCCAGGATCACCCCGGAGGTGAGGTCCGGCCGGCTGACGGCGCGCACCGCGCTCTCCGGTCCCCTCCCCGGCCTGGGCGAGAATCTGGCGCCGAGCGCCACGGGCGAGGAGGTGGTGTACGCGCCGCGTCCCGAGGCCGGTCGGGTCGCCGTCGTCGACGCCAGGACGCTGCGGGCGAAGACGTCCCTGCCGGCGGGCAGGACGCCGTCCTTCGTCGCCGTGGACTCCGGCGCGGACGTGTTGCTGGCGCTGTCCGCGGACGGCTCCACCGTCACCGGGGTGGGCGTCCGGCCTGCCCCCGGCGAGGAACCCTCCGTCGTGACGCGGACCGATGTCCGGCTCGGTCCGGCGGGCGAGGTCGACGGCGCCGCGCGGGGGCGCCTCATCGAGTTCCACACGGTCGGACCGGACCGGGTGAGCCACTACAAGGGGGCCGCGGGCGAGGTGGAGAAGACCGCCGACCTCGCCTTCCGGGCCGAGACGGCCACCGGCGACCTGATCAAGGTCAGTCGGCTCTACGCCGCCGAGAAGGGGACGGACCTGCTGGTCGCGATCGACACGTCACCCGGCGGGGACCGGCTCCTGACGGTGGCCCGGTCCCGGCTCGGGGCCCCGGTGCTGCGCCTGGGGGTCGACGAGGACCGGCTCTACGCCGCCACCGAGGACCGGCTGGTGGTGCTGGAGACGAACAGTTACGAAGGTTTCCCGGAAGGGAGGTTCACCGTCGTGGAGAGCGTCGACTTCCGGGCCCCGGTGCGGGACGCGGGGGTGAGGAAGGCGCCGTTGTCGGGCATGACGGTGGGCCCGGAACGGGTCTATCTGACCTTGCGGGGCGTCCCTCACGCCCTCAGTGTCGCCAAACCGGGTCTGTAGGTGCCCCACCCATGGGATTCCGTACGTGGAGCGCACGCCGCAGGCGGTCGGCCGGCGGCGGACCGGAGTCCGCGGCCGTACCCGGCGCGGCCGCGGACATGGACCTGTTGTTCACCCAGGTACGGCGCCTGCGCGAACTGGCCGGTGACCCCGAGCAGGCCGGGGACGCCGACCGCGTGTACGACTTCGGCATCCGGTGGGGGGCGTTTCTGCACGGACGGCTGCCGCGGCTGGTGCGGTACGACCGTCAGGGCGTGCTCGGTCCGGCCGAGCGGGACCGGTTCGCGGACCTGTGCGCCGAACTGCGGGCCGCGGCACCGCTGGCCGCGCGGCTCGGCCTGGCGGTGCCGCGCCTGGACGGCGAGCCGCGACGCCGAGCGGCGCCGGCACCGGGGCGCGGGGTCAGGGGTCCAGGACGTCCGCCCGGTGCACGATGACGCCGGTGCGGGGCCGCGGGCAGCCGCGGCGGCGGCAGGTCACCGCGATCATGTAGGCGTCCTCGTCCTCGTCGAGGAAGAGGAACCCCAGGTGGAGCGCGTCGCCGACGGTCCACCGCCGGCGGTTTCCGCAGGACGGGCAGGCCACGCGGCGGCGGCGCAGCACGCGGCGGACCCGCTCGCGCTGTTCCTCGTCGAGCGGTGTGATCTCCGGACGGGCCGCCGTGCGCGCCGGGCCGGGCATCAGATCTCCACGTCCTTGTCGTAGAAGACGTTGTCCTCGCGCCAGCCGCCCATGCCGTGGCCGATCGCCGCGTAGTCGGAGACCACTTCGATCCGGTCGATCCACTTGGCCATCTTGAATCCCACCTGGGTCTCCAACCGCAGCCGCAGCGGCGCGCCGTGCTTGATGGGAAGCGGTCCGCCGTTCATGTCGTAGGCGAGGAGGCACTGCGGGTGTTTCGCCAGGCTGAGGTCGATGACCTCGTAGAACTGGCCCGCGCCCTCGGCTCCGGGTTCGTCGCGGCCGACGTCCTGCATCGTCAGGAAGCACAGGAAACGCGCCTCGGGCAGGGGTTGCACCAGGTCGAGCACCGTCTGCAGCGGCACCCCGCCCCACTGGGCGATGCTGGACCAGCCCTGGACGCAGTTGTGCAGGACCTGTTGGGTCCGCGGCCGGCCCAGCGCGCGCAGGTCCTCCAGGGAGAGGGCCACGGGGCGTTCCACCAGCCCGCCGACCTCGAGCCGCCAGTCCACGAACCCGTGCACCGCCATCGTCTTGTACCGGAGGGAGCACGGCGGTTTGCCGTTGACCCGGTGCTCGACGGACACCTCCCGGCGCGGGTAGGCCTGGGTCGACCTCAGCGGTCGCAGCAGGGTCCGGCGGACCGGTGTGACCACGGCGCCGAGAGCGCGTTGCACGGTGCGCGGCCGTCTCAGGCTGACCACCGTGGCCGCGACGTGCACGGCGACGATGCCGGCCAGGACGGCCATGGACGCCCAGACGGCCCCGTCCAGGTCCTGCACATGACCGAAGATCATCAGTGCGTGCAGTTCCGGCCAGCCCCACAGGACGATCATCGTCAGATGGGCGGCGATGAACGCCAGGAAGGCCACCAGCCCCAGGAAGTGCAGGCTGCGGGCCGCCTGCCGCCCGCCCCACAGCCGTACGTACCAGGGGAACCGGGCCTCGATCGCCGGGGACTGGGCGGCGCCGGTGAGGATCTGGAAGGGGGCCAGCAGGAAGATCACGGCCCCGTATGCGATTTTCTGCAGGGCGTCCAGGGGCTCGCCCGGCAGCAGCGGCGGCAGGTCGAAGCTGAGGTAGGTCAGCAGGTCCTCCCAGGCGGTGGGGAAGAGCGACCAGTCCTGAGGGAGGTAGCGGCGCCACTGGCCGGTCGTGAACAGCAGGACGTAGTAGGCGGCACCGGTCAGGATCCAGCCGATCACGCTGATGAAGTGCCAGTGCCTGCCCATCCCGAGATTCCGGCGGCCCGGCAGGGACACGAGGGAGGAGTAGTGCTCCTCCTCGTCCAGGGTGTCGTACAGGCGGTCCTTCGGCATGGTCTTGCGGGTGAAGCGCGCCCACTCGGTGCCCGGCCGGCTGTCGTCGCGCCAGTAGAGCTTGGGGTGGGTGGCGATGATCTCGATGCCGCTGCGGACGAGCAGCGTGAGGAACAGGACGTTCAGCCAGTGCTCGACCCTCAGCCACACGGGGTAATCCAGATGCTGCACGTGAACTCCCACGTCCGGGCTGTCGGTTTCTGACTCAGCCGTGTTCAGTCGTGCCAGTGGCGGCGGTCGGGCGCGGCGACGTTCAGTCCGGTGCGGACCGAGAGGTGAAGACCCGCGAAGAGAACCGCCAGGGCCATCGAGAGGGTGCCCGGGACGTAGTCCCACCGTCCCCTCAGCTCCCCGAGGCCCGGAAGCCCCGCGGTGCGGCTGACGAGGTACACCGCGAGGGAGGCCGACGACACCAGGCTGCCCAGCGTCCAGGCGGAGCGGCCGCGGCGGCGAGGCCTGCCCGCGCGAGTGGCCCAGCCCCGCGCGACACCGGCCGCGGCGAGTACCGGACCGGCGGCGAGCAGCGCCAGGCACGCGGTGAAGTAGCCCGGCACCCCACGGTGGGTGAACGCCGTCCACAACTGGACGGCGGCGAGGCCGAGCAGCAGCCCCAGCGCCGACAGTGTGGTGAGAGCCGGCAGGTTGAAGGCGAGATACCGGTAGAAGGACACCGCCTTTCCCACTCCGGTCCACCGCAGCACCGCAGTCGTCATCGTCCACCACCGATGCCCGGGCGGCGGCTCCCCCGGCGTCCGGCCGGTGGCGATCCGTGAGTGAGCGGCATGGGGCCCAACATAGGCGTGACCCCGACCGGCGGCACTTCGGCCGTTCTCGCTCGCCGCGGGCTTTCCCCCTGCCGTGCGCACCCGTTCGCCGTGGAGGGCCGAACGAGTGAGTACCGCCCGGTTTACCGACTTTCAGGGAAGGCACTCCGAAAGCGCCTTTCGTCCCTCCCCCAGGAGAGCCCCATGAGTCAAGTCGCCGACTACGTGCTGCAGCGCCTGTCCGAGTGGGGCGTGAAGCGGGTGTACGGCTATCCGGGTGACGGCATCAACGGTCTGCTCGGCGCGTTCGACCGGGCCGACGGCGACCCGGAGTTCATCCAGGCGCGGCACGAGGAGATGGCCGCGTTCATGGCCTGCGCGCACGCGAAGTTCACCGGTGAGGTCGGCTGCTGCACGGCGACCTCCGGTCCGGGCGCGGTGCACCTGCTCAACGGTCTGTACGACGCCAAGCTCGACCACCAGCCGGTGGTGGCGGTGGTCGGCCAGCAGAAGCGGCTGTCGCTGGGCACCCACTACCAGCAGGAGATCGCGCTCGACCAACTGTTCGCGGACGTGTCGGAGTTCTGCCAGATGGTCGTGCACCCGGGCCAGGCCCGGCACGTGATCGACCGCGCCTTCAAGACGGCGCTGACCACCCGGGGCGTCGCCACGATCATCATCCCGAACGACGTGCAGGAGGAGGAGGCCGTGCCCTCCCCGCCGAAGGCGCACGGCTCGGTCTTCTCCAGCGTCGGCTGGAGCCGGCCCCGGGTCCTCCCCGACCCCGGGGAGCTGCGCAAGGCCGCCGACGTCCTCAACTCCGGCAAGAAGGTCGCCATGCTGGTCGGCCAGGGCGCGGCGGAAGCCGAGAGCGAGGTCGTGGAGGTCGCGGAGCTGCTGGGCGCCGGCGTGGCCAAGGCCCTGCTGGGGCGTGAGGTGCTGCCGGACGACCTGCCGTTCGTGACCGGCCCCATCGGGCTGCTGGGCAGCAAGGCCAGCGACAGCATGATCCAGGGCTGCGACACCCTGTTCATGATCGGCAGCAGCTTCCCGTACGCGGAGTGGCTGCCGGACGAGGGCCAGGCCCGGGGCGTGGAGATCGACATCGACGGCCGCATGATCGGCATCCGCTACCCCATGGACGCCCACCTCGTGGGCGACTCCAAGGAGACCCTGCGCGCCCTGATCCCCCTGCTCCGGCGCAAGGAGGACCGCTCCTGGCGAAAGAAGATCGAGAAGGACGTCGTCGAGTGGAACGACCTGTGCGAGCGGTGGGCCGCCCAGCACTTCGGCGACACCATCAACCCCCAGTCCGTCGCCGCCGAACTCTCGCCCCGGCTGCCGGACGGCGCCATCCTGACCGCCGACTCCGGCTCGGGCACCAACTGGTGGGCCCGCCACCTCAAGCTCCGCGACGGCATGCGGGCCTCGCTGTCCGGCACGCTGGCGACCATGGGCCCGGGGACGCCGTACGCGATCGCGGCGCGCTTCGCGTACCCGGACCGGCCGGTGATCGCCTTCATCGGGGACGGCGCGTTCCAGATGAACGGCATGAACGAGATGATCACCGTCAAGCGGTACCTGGACCGCCTGTCCGGACCGGCCCCGCTGATCTTCTGCGTGTTCAACAACCAGGACCTCAACCAGGTCACCTGGGAGCAGCGCGCCATGGCCGGCGACCCGAAGTACCCGGGCTCCCAGACCATCCCCGACGTCCCCTACGCCGCCTACGCCGAACTCCTCGGCCTCAAGGGCATCGTCTGCACCCGCCCCAAGAAGGTCGGCGCAGCCTGGGACGAGGCGCTCGCCGCCGGCCGGCCCGTGGTCCTGGAGTTCAAGGTCGACGCGGAGATCGCGCCGATCCCGCCGCACATCATGAAGTCCCAGGCCAAGAAGGCGGCCAAGGCGGCGCTGCACGACCCGGAGCTCGCCGGCATCGCCACCAAGGGCGTACGCCAGAAGCTCACCGACTACGCCGAGCACCTCCCCGGCCGGGGGAAGAAGTGAGCGCCGCGCGGCGGTCCTCACGCGGTGGACGCCACCGCCGGACGGGCGGCGGGCAGGTCGTGGTCGTCACCGGGGCGAGCGGTGGGGTCGGCCGGGCCACCGCCCGGGCCTTCGGCGCGCGCGGATGCTCCGTGGCCCTGCTCGCGCGGGGCGAGTACGCCCTTCAGCGGGCGGCCGACGAGGTCCGGCAGGCGGGCGGACGCGCGCTGCCCCTGGTCGTGGACGTCGCCGACGCCCGGGCCGTGGACGCCGCCGCGGCCCGGGTGGAGGAGGAACTCGGGCCGATCGACGTCTGGGTGAACGCCGCCTTCACCACGGTCTTCGCCCCCGTCCAGGAGGTCCGGCCGGAGGAGCTGAAGCGGGCCACGGAGGTGACCTACTTCGGTTTCGTGCACGGCACCCAGGCCGCCCTGCGGCGCATGACACCGCGCGATCGCGGCACCGTCGTCCAGGTCGGTTCGGCCCTGGCCCGGCGCAGCGTCCCGCTCCAGGCGGTGTACTGCGGGGCCAAGCACGCCATCCAGGGGTTCACCGAGTCGCTGCGCTGCGAACTGCTGCACGACCGCAGCGGGGTGCGGGTGACCATGGTCCAGATGCCCGGGCTCAACACGCCCCAGTTCAGCTGGGTCCTCACCCGGCTGCCCCGGCACCCGCGCCCCGTGGCCCCCGTCTACCAGCCCGAGGTCGCCGCCGAGGCGGTCCTGTACGCCGCGGACCATCCGGAGCGGCGCGAGTACTGGGTCGGCGGGTCCACCGTCGCCACCCTGCTCGGGCAGAAATTCGCCCCCGGGCTGCTGGACCGCTACCTGGCCCGGACCGGTTACGACGCGCAGCAGACGGACCGGCCCATCGATCCGTCGCGGCCGGTCAACCTCTGGAAGCCGCCGGACGACACCGCTCCGGCGGACTACGGCGCGCACGGCGTCTTCGACGAGGAGGCCCACCCGCGCAGCCTCCAGTTCTGGCTCTCCCGCCACCGCCGGCCGCTCGCACTGGCCGCCGCCGCGGCCGGCGCCGCCGCGGCGGTGGCCGGCGGCACGGGCGGGCGCGCTCGGCCGGGTGCGCTCAGGGCGGCGGCGCCGAGGCGTCGCTGAGGCGGACCGCGCACTCCAGCAGGAGCGCGTGGACGAAGGCCTGGGGCAGGTTGCCGCGCAGCTGACGCTGCCGTACGTCGTACTCCTCCGCGAACAGCCCGGACGGACCGCAGGCCGCCCGGGTGCGTTCGAACCAGCGGAACGCACCCGTGCGGTCGCCCAGGTGGTGCGTGGCCAGGGCCATGGTGAACCCGCACAGCAGGAAGGCCCCCTCCTCCCGGCCCAGCGGGCCGCCGGGGTGGTCGAAGCGGTACACGTATCCGTCCTCGGCCAGCCGGTCCTCGATGTGGGCGCGGGTGACGGCGCTGCTGGGGTCGTCGGCGGAGGGGCAGCCGCGGGCCAGCGGCACCAGCAGGGCGGCCTCGGCCCCGTCGTCGTCGGCGGCCCGGCGCCAGCGGCCGTCGGCGCGCAGACAGCGCCGGCGCGTCTCGGTCATGATCACGTCGGCGGTCTCGGTGCACCGCCGCGCCGTCGCGCCGGGCAGCACGTCCGCGATGTGCCGCAGCCCGGAGACGACGCTCAGCCGGGAGTGGGTCCACCACCGGTCCTCCAGCTCCCACAGACCTGCGTCGGGCCGCCGCCAGTTGCGTTCCACCGCGTCCACCGTGACCCGCACCGCGCGTTCGGCCTCCGCGGTGAGCCGGTCGTGGCGGGCGGCCGCGGCGAAGAGCTGCAGCACCTCCCCGAACGTGTCGAGCTGGAACTGGGTGGCCGCCCGGTTGCCGACCCGGTCGCCGCCGCCCGGATAGCCCGGCAGCCGCAGCGCGCGCTCCTCGGGAACCGGCCCACCGTCGACGGTGTAGGCGGGCCGGACCCGTTCGCCGTCCTCGAGCACGCGTGCGGCGATGAAGCGCACGGCGCCGTCCACCAGCTCGTGCGGCCCGTGCGCGGCGACCGCGACGCCCGCGTAGCACTGGTCGCGCAGCCAGGCGAAGCGGTAGTCGTAGCTGCGCCCGGTGTTGGCCCGTTCCGGCAGTGAGGTGGTGGCGGCGGCGACCATGCCGCCCGCCGAGCTGGTCAGGCCCCGCAGCACCGCGTACGCGTGCCGGGCGTCGCGCGGTGCGGCGAGCGTCGAGCAGTCCGGCACGGCGCGACGCCACTCCCGCTCCGTCGCCCGCCACAGCTCCCCCGGCTCGAGGCGGCCCCCGTCGGGGCCCGCGGCGAGCTCCAGCACCAGGTCGTGCTCCTCGCCCCGCCGCAGCCGGAACTCGCCGCGCAGCCCGCGCTCCCCGTCCCACGCCGCCTCGGGAGCCCCCAGCAGCCGCAGCCGCAGCCCGCCGCCCCGAGCCGTCCACACGCCGTCCTCCCGTCGGGCGTCCGTCATGCGGTGGGCGCCGAAACCGGGGCGCGGGTCGAGGCTCAGCCGCAGTCGCGCCTCACCCCGCTCCACCCGCATCCGGCGCAGCAGCACCAGCCGGTCCGGCGCGGCGGGCAGGGCCAGCGCGTCCCGGCACTCGATCACGGAGTCCGCGGTCACCCAGCGGCTCACCCGGATGAGGGTCCCCTCTTCGTAGGAACCGCCCCACACGTGCCACCGGTCGGCGGGTTCCACCGCGAAGTGCCCGGCGCCCGCGATCAGCGCGCTGAAGACCGCGTCGCTGTCCCAGCGCGGCGCGCACAGCCAGACCACCCGGCCCTCGGGATCGACCAGCGCCCCGCGTTCGCCGTCGGCCAGCACGGCGTAGTCCCGGATGGCCCAGGGCGGGACGGCGGGGCGCCCCGGAGGGGTGGGCGTCGGGACTCGGAAGCTCATGACACTGGCCCTAACCGGACCGGACCGGCCGGAAACGTGACGCCGCCGACCGGCGGCTCCCCGCCCCGGACCGGCCGCTCACCGTGCGGTCCGCACGAGTGGCAGAACCGGAAGCACCGTTTACCCGGCCCGCCCACGGGTCACCCCCTGATGACGGCAGAGGTGCGTCCGGAGGAGAAAGCGATGACGCTGGTGGCCGACCTCGTCCCGCGGCGCCCGCGGGAACGGGACGTCGAGCGGGTGCACGGCAGGCTCACCGAGTGCGCCGAGCACCCGTCAGGGCGCCCCTGATGCGGGACGACACGACGCCGCTGGAGGGGTGCACGGTCGACGCGGTCGACGTCCACGCCTTCGAGGTCCCCACCGACGGCCCCGGGGGCAGGGAGCAGGACGGCACCCTGGAGTGGGACTCCACGACCCTGGTCCTGGTCCGGGTGCACGCCGGCGGCAGGACCGGACTCGGTTACACCTACGGGGACGCCTCGGTCGCCCCGTTCGTGCACTCGGAACTGATCCCGGTGATCGAGGGCGGGCCCGCCTCCTCGCCCGCGGCGCTGTGGCAGCGGATGGGCGCGCGGATCCGCAACGCCGGGCGTCCCGGGGTGGGGAGCATGGCGCTCTCCGCCGTGGACGTGGCGCTGTGGGACCTCAAGGCCAGACTGCTGGACCTTCCGCTGGTGCACCTCCTCCCGGCCTGCCACGACCGGGTGCCGGTCTACGGGAGCGGCGGCTTCACCAACTACCCCCCAGGCCGCCTCACCGACCAGCTCACCGGCTGGGTGGACCAGGGCATCCCGCGCGTGAAGCTGAAGACCTCACGGCAACCGGAACGCGACGCAGCCCGCCTGACCGCCGTACGCGAGGCGGTCGGTGACGGACCGGAACTGTTCACCGACGCCAACGGCGCGCTCGGACGCAAGGAGGCCCTGTACTGGGCGCGGCGGTTCCACGACGAGTGGGACGTGCGCTGGTTCGAGGAGCCCGTCACCTCCGCCGACCTGGAAGGGCTGCGGCTGCTGCGCGACCGAGGCCCGGAACGGCTGGAGATCGCGGCGGGAGAATACGCCTTCACCGCCCAGGACTTCGTCAACCTAGTCGACGGGCCCGCCGTCGACTGCCTGCAGGCGGACATCACCCGGTGCGGGGGCGTCACCGGCGTGCTGGAGGTCGCCGGTCTGTCGGCCGCCCGGCACCTCGACCTGTCCGCGCACTGCGCCCCGGCGCTGTCCGCGCACGCCTTCTGCGCCGTGCGCCGACTGCGGCACCTGGAGTACTTCCATGATCACGTGCGCGTCGAGCACCTGCTGTTCGACGGCACCCTGTCGCCCGTCGGCGGCGCCCTGCGCCCCGACACCGACCGGCCCGGACTCGGCCTGGACGTCAAATGGGCCGACGCGGAGCCCTACCGCGTCCACGGGACGCGACCGTCCTGACCAGGACGGCAGAGGAGAGTGGACACCCATGGCCAAAGCGACACGCCGCACGGAGCGGGAGGTCCCCGCCAAGACCGACCCGGGGATCGCGGGACCGCCCCGCGCCCGGCAGACCATCGACGTCGGGAAGCTGGAGCGGGCGCTGCGCAAGGCGGTCGAGGGCGAGGTCCGCTTCGAC
Organism: Streptomyces sp. NPDC004051; assembly: GCF_053604275.1. Taxonomy (NCBI): domain Bacteria; kingdom Bacillati; phylum Actinomycetota; class Actinomycetes; order Kitasatosporales; family Streptomycetaceae; genus Streptomyces; species Streptomyces sp. NPDC004051. Next base: position 27,522 of record NZ_JBSGHG010000011.1, read on the forward strand.
ACCGGCACGCTCGGCCTGTACGCCCAGGACGCCTCCAACTTCCGTCAGGTGCCGGTGGGGGTCGTCGTACCGCGCACCCTGGACGACGTCGTGGCGGTGCACAGGATCTGCCACCGCTTCGGCGCCCCCGTCCTCAACCGCGGCGGCGGCACCAGCCTGTCCGGCGAGACGGTCAACGAGGCCGTCGTCATCGACCACTCGAAATACCTCACCGCCATCGGCGAGATCGACCCCGACCGCCGCCTCGTCACCTGCGAACCGGGCGTCATCAACGAGGAACTCAACCGCCACACCGGCGCACACGGCCTGATCTTCGGACCCGACCCCTCCACCCACTCCCGGTGCGTCATCGGCGGCAACATCGGCAACAACTCCTGCGGCATCCACTCGGTGCAGTCGCAGCTGTACGGCCCCGGCCCGCGCACCAGCGACAACGTCGAGGCCCTGGAGATCGTCACCTACGACGGCGCACGGTTCTGGGTCGGCGTCGACGAGGAGGAGCGGCTCGACGAGATCATCGCCGCGGGCGGCCGCAAGGGCGAGATCTACGCCGCGCTGCGCGACCTGCGGGACAAGTACGCCGACGCGATCCGGGCCGGGTTCCCCTCGGAGAAGCAGGTGCCGCGCCGGGTCTCCGGCTACAACCTCGACGAGCTCCTGCCGGAACGCGGCTTCAACGTCGCCCGCGCCCTGGTCGGCACCGAGAGCACCTGCGCCACGGTGCTGCGGGCCGTCCTCAAACTCACCCCCGCCCTGCTGCAGCGCACCACCGTGGTGGTGGAGTACGACGACCTCGCCGACGCGGCCGAGCACTGCGAGGAGATCGTCGAGCGGTGGCGGCCGATCGGCCTGGAGGCCCTGGACGACGAGCTCATCCGGGACCAGCAGGAACAGAACATGAACCTGGAGGACATCAAGGAGCTCCCGCGCCGGGGAGGCGGGGCCTGGCTCGTCGTCCAGTTCGGCGCGGACACCACCGAGGAGTCCGTCGACCGGGCCCACCGGTTCATCGCATGGCTCACGGACGACAAGGGCTACGCCCGCGACCGCATCCGCGTCGCCAGGAGCACACAGGAGGGCGGCACCAGCGAGCACCTGTGGGCGATCCGGGAGGGCGGCCTCGGCTCGACCGCGTTCCCGCCCGACGGCAAGGACCACTGGCCCGGCTGGGAGGACTCCGCCGTCCCGCCCGACCGGCTCGGCGAGTACGTGCGCAAGCTGCGCGAGGTCATGGACCGGCACGGCATCAAGGGCGCCATGTACGGGCACTTCGGCCAGGGCTGCATCCACTGCCGGCTCAGCTTCGACCTCCGCACCGCCGACGGACTGGCCACCTACCGGGCGTTCATCGAGGACGCCGCCGACCTGGTCGTCGCCCTCGGCGGGTCGGTGTCCGGCGAGCACGGCGACGGCCAGCAGCGCGGTGAACTGCTGGAGAAGCAGTACGGCCCCGAACTGGTCCGGGCCATGCGCGAGTTCAAGGCCGTCTGGGATCCGCAGGCCAAGATGAACCCCGGCAAGGTGATCGACCCCTACCGGATGGACGAGAACCTCAAGCTCGGCACCGACTACAACCCCCCGCGCACCCCGCTGAAGTTCGCCTACCCGGAGGACGGCGGCGACTTCGCCCACGCCACCCTGCGCTGCGTCGGCATCGGCAAGTGCCGCGTCCCGCGGGCCGAGACGACGATGTGCCCCAGCTACCAGGTGACCCGCGAGGAGAAGCACACCACCCGCGGCCGGGCCCGGCTGCTGTACGAGATGCTCAAGGGCGACGTGATCACCGACGGCTGGCAGTCGAAGGAGGTCAAGGACGCGCTCGACCTCTGCCTGGCCTGCAAGGGCTGCACCAACGACTGCCCCGTCAACGTCGACATGCCCACCTACAAGGCGGAGTTCCTGCACCACCACTACAAGTCGGCCCGGCGGTGGCGCCCCCGGCACGCCTACGCCTTCGGCTTCATCGACCGGACCGCCCGGATCGCCTCACGCGTTCCCGAGCTGGTCAACCTCGCCACCCGGACTCCGGGGCTGTCCCGGCTGACCAAGCTGGTCGCGGGCATCGACCGCAGGCGACCGCTGCCCCGGTTCGCGCCGATGACGCTCCAGGACTGGTTCGCCCGGCGCGGCGGCACCGCCAACCCGACCGGACGGCCCGTCGTCCTCTTCCCCGACACGTTCAACAACCACTTCCATACCCAGGTCGGTGTGGCGTGCGTGGAGGCGATCGAGGCGGCGGGCTGGCGGGTCGTCATGCCCGAGCAGCACCTCTGCTGCGGCCGGCCGCTGTACGACTACGGCTTCCTGGACGCCGCCGAACGCTACCTGCGCCGGGTGCTGGACGTCCTGCGGCCCGAACTGCGGGCCGGAACGCCCGTCGTGGGCATGGAACCCAGCTGCCTGGCCGTCTTCAAGGACGAGCTGCCCAAGCTGCTGCCGCACGACGACGACGCCGAGCGGCTGACCCGCAACGCCTACCACTTCGCGGAGTTCTTCCAGACCTTCGGCATCCGGCCGCCCGCCCTCGACGGCAAGGCGCTCCTGTGGGGGCACTGCCACCAGCGGGCCACCGGCGGCACGGATCCCGACCGGCGGCTGCTGGAGGAGATGGGCCTGGAGGTGGACGACCTCCGGGGCGGCTGCTGCGGCCTGGCCGGTTCGTGGGGCTTCGAGTCCGGCAAGTACGAGATCTCCCTGGACTGCGGCGAGCAGGCCCTCCTGCCCGCCGTGCGGGACGCCGGGGAGGACTGCCTGGTGGTGGCCGACGGCTTCTCCTGCAAGACGCAGATCGAGGACGCCGGCACCGGACGCCGGTCACTGCACGTCGCCGAGGTGATGAAGCTGGCCCGGGAAACCCGCGAAGCCCGGGAGCAGGGCGCGCGCGTCGCGTCCGGCCGGCCCGGGGAGGGCGGCCCCTCGCGTCCCGCCCCGCCGTGGCACGAGCGCGTCCTGCGCGTCTCGGTCGCCACCGCCCTGGGAGCGGCCGTCGTCGCCCTCGGCGTCCGCGCGGCACGCCGCTGAGGGCGGCGCGGACTTCCCGAAGACGCGGGGACACGAAGAAGCGGGGACACGAAAACGGCGGCGCCCCCGCACGGGTGCCGCCGTTTCCTTTCGTGATCCGGAGCCGTCGCCGATCGGTGAGGGTGGTCGGGTGACAGGCGACGGCTCCGGGGCTCGACTCACCCCGGAGGGGTCAGCGGTGGTCGCTGCCGTTCGAGGTGACCGCGGCGCGGCCGGCCTCCAGGCGGGCGACGGGGATGCGGAACGGGGAGCAGGAGACGTAGTCCAGGCCGACCTGGTGGAAGAAGTGGACCGACTCCGGGTCGCCGCCGTGCTCGCCGCAGACGCCGAGCTTGAGGCCGGGGCGGGTGGCGCGGCCGGCCTCGGCGGCGAGCTTCACCAGGGAGCCGACGCCGTCCTTGTCGATCGTCTCGAACGGGGAGACGCCGAAGATGCCCTTCTCCAGGTAGGCAGTGAAGAAGCTGGCCTCCACGTCGTCCCGGCTGAAGCCCCACACCGTCTGGGTGAGGTCGTTGGTGCCGAAGGAGAAGAACTCGGCGGCCTCGGCGATCTGACCGGCGGTCAGGGCGGCGCGCGGCAGCTCGATCATCGTGCCGATGGCGAGCTTCAGCCGCGTGCCGGTGGTCTGCTCGACCTCCTCGATGACCTGGTCGGCCTCCTCGCGGACGATCTCCAGCTCCTGGACCGTGCCGACCAGCGGGATCATGATCTCGGCACGCGGGTCGCCCTTGGCCGCCCGGCGCTCGGCCGCCGCCTCGGCGATGGCCCGCACCTGCATGGTGAACAGGCCGGGGATGACCAGGCCGAGGCGGACTCCGCGCAGGCCCAGCATCGGGTTCTGCTCATGCAGCCGGTGCACGGCCTGGAGCAGGCGCAGTTCGTTCTCGTGCGGCTCCTGCCGGGACTCGGCGAGGGCCACCCGGACCGACAGCTCGGTGATGTCGGGCAGGAACTCGTGCAGCGGCGGGTCGAGGAGCCGGACGGTGACCGGGAGGCCGTCCATCGCCTCGAACAGCTCGACGAAGTCCTGCTTCTGGTGCGGCAGCAGCGCCTTGAGGCACTCCTCGCGCTCGGCCTCGGTGTCGGCCAGGATCAGCCGCTCCACCAGCTCGCGCCGGTCGCCGAGGAACATGTGCTCGGTGCGGCACAGGCCGATGCCCTGGGCGCCGAAGCGGCGGGCGCGCAGCGCGTCCTCGGCGTTGTCGGCGTTGGCGCGCACCCGCAGCCGGCGCTTGCGGTCGGCGAAGGCCATCATCCGGTGGACCGCCTCGACCAGCTCGTCGGCGTCGTCGGCGCCCGGGTGCATCCGGCCCTCGAAGTACTCCACGACCGGGGACGGCACGACGGGTACCTCACCGAGGTAGACCTTGCCGGTGGAGCCGTCGATGGAGATCAGGTCGCCTTCCTCGACGACGTGCCCGCCCGGGACGGTCATCCGGCGGCGCTTGGTGTCGACCTCCAGCTCCTCCGCTCCGCACACACAGGTCTTGCCCATGCCCCGGGCGACGACGGCGGCGTGCGAGGTCTTGCCGCCGCGGGAGGTGAGGATGCCCTCGGCGGCGATCATGCCGTCCAGGTCGTCGGGGTTGGTCTCCCGGCGGACCAGGATGACCTTCTCTCCGGAGCGGGACCACTTGACGGCCGTGTACGAGTCGAAGACCGCCTTGCCGACCGCCGCGCCCGGCGAGGCCGCGATGCCGCGCCCGATCTTCTCCACCTTCGCTTCCTCGTCGAAGCGGGGGAACATCAGCTGGGCGAGCTGGGCGCCGGTGACGCGGGTGAGCGCCTCGGCCTCGTCGATCAGGCCCTGGTCCACCAGCTGGGTGGCGATCCGGAAGGCCGCGCCCGCGGTGCGCTTGCCGACGCGGGTCTGGAGCATCCACAGCTGGCCGCGCTCGATGGTGAACTCGATGTCGCAGAGATCCTTGTAGTGGTTCTCCAGCGTCTCCATGATCTGCATCAGCTGGTCGTACGACTTCTTGTCGATCTGCTCCAGATCGGCGAGCGGCACGGTGTTGCGGATGCCCGCGACCACGTCCTCGCCCTGCGCGTTCTGCAGGTAGTCGCCGTAGACGCCCTGCTGGCCGGAGGCGGGGTCACGGGTGAAGGCCACGCCGGTGCCGGAGTCGGGACCGAGGTTGCCGAAGACCATGGAGCAGACGTTGACGGCCGTGCCCAGGTCGTGCGGGATGCGCTCCTGACGGCGGTAGAGCTTGGCCCGGTCGGTGTTCCAGGAGTCGAAGACCGCGTGGATGGCGAGGTCCATCTGCTCGCGCGGGTCCTGCGGGAAGTCCCGGCCGGCCTCGGTCTTGACGATCTTCTTGAACTTGGTGACCAGCTTCTTGAGGTCGGCGGCCTCCAGCTCGGTGTCGACCGTGACCTTCTTGGCCGCCTTCGCCGCCTCCAGCGCGTCCTCGAAGAGGTCGCCGTCGACGCCGAGGACGGTCTTGCCGAACATCTGGATGAGGCGCCGGTAGGAGTCCCAGGCGAAACGCTCGTCGCCGGCCTGCTCGGCCAGGCCCTGCACGGACGTGTCGGAGAGGCCGATGTTCAGGACGGTGTCCATCATGCCGGGCATGGAGAACTTCGCCCCGGAGCGGACCGACACCAGGAGGGGGTCCTCGGCCTGGCCGAGCTTCTTGCCCATCGCCGCTTCGAGGGCGTCGAGGTGCGCACTCACCTCGTCACGCAGTGCCGCCGGTTCCTCGCCGCTGTCCAGGTAGACCTTGCAGGCTTCCGTGGTGATGGTGAAGCCGGGAGGGACGGGGAGGCCCAGATTGGTCATCTCGGCGAGGTTCGCACCCTTCCCGCCGAGAAGGTCCTTGAGGTCCTTGTTGCCCTCGGTGAAGTCGTAGACGAACTTCACGCCCTCAACACTCCCGCCCTGCTGGGTTCCACGGAGATCTTTGTTTTCCGACACGGGTCTCGACTCCTCGAGGACGCGGTGGCTGCCCTGACGAGCAGGAACATACCCAGATCGAAGGCGCATGGGTACGTCCACACGTCCACCATGCGGCTGGGACCCCGCCTTCGCCACTGGATCAAAAGTCAAAGGCAAGTCAAGGTTCGGCAAGAAATCGCCGCCTCATGTGTTCACTTCTTGAACGCAAGGATTCCGGATTGCACGCTCTACGCGCTCACCTGAGCGCCGTTCGACACGTTTGTTTTCGCTCGATGAACGATCAAGAGATGGCACTGGGTGCCAACCTTTGAGAAATGCAGCCGCCCATGATCCGCTCATTTGAGCGGACCCCTGATCAAGGGTGGCGAGAATCACGCTGTCCCGGTCGCCGGAATTTCACCATGCGGACGCTTCTCGTACCTCCGGTCCCCACGGCGGGACGGACCGTTGAACGAACCGGCCTGCACACCCGTACGGAACTGCGGCGGACCCGGACCCCCACGCCGGGTCCGCCTCCTCACCGGGTTTTGCACGGAAGGACCTCCGGGTGCCTGTCTTCACACGCCTGCACCGGCCGACACGGACCACCGAAGAAGAACGAGGGGGCCACGAGCGGGACGAGAAGCAGGGGGATCAGACCCGCCCCACCCCTCCGGTCGTCCGCGTCTTCCGCTCCCTCGGCGCCTTCCCTCTGCTCCGGGCTTTCCGCACCCGCTGCGCCGCTCTGCGCGACCGGCACCCCCGCGCCGCACGCGCCGTCCGTCCGACCCTGCACGTCCTGGCCGCCGTACTGGTCCTCGGCGCCCTTCTGCTGCCCAACACCGCCGGCGCCCTGCGCCCCGACCGGTTCGCCCGGATACCGGCCGAGGCGATCATCGGGGCCGCGCTGCTCCCCGCCCTGCCGCGCCGGCCCCGGATCGTCGCGGCCGTGCTGTACGGGGTCGGCCTCGCCGTGCTGACCGTGCTGAACCTGCTGGACATCGGGTTCAAGGAGTACCTGGGCCGGGGCTTCAACCTGGTCCTCGACTGGGGGCTGCTCGACGACGCCTTGTCCTATGTCAAGGACTCGATGGGCACCGCCACCGCCACCGCGGCCACCGTCGGCGCCCTCGCCCTCGTCCTGCTCCTGGTGGCGGGGATGGCGCTGGCCTCCGTCCGGCTGACCGAGCTGCTGGCCCGGCACCGCGCGCGGGCCACCCGGGGCACCCTCGTCGCGGGCACCGTGTGGATCACCTGTACCGCCCTCGGCGTGCAGGTCCTCGGTACGCCGGTCGCCTCCGACCGGGCCTCGACGGCGGCGAAGGTGCAGGCCCGGCGCGTGGTGAACACGCTGCACGACGAGGCGCAGTTCGAGAAGACGGCGCGTTCCGACGCCTTCGCGGCCACACCCCCCGACCGGCTCCTGCCCGACCTGCGCGGCAAGGACGTGCTCATCACGTTCATCGAGAGCTACGGCCGCGCCGCCCTGGAGGACCCGGTGATCGCCCCCGGTGTCACCCACACCCTCGACACCGGAACCGAGACCCTCGCGCAGGCCGGGTACCGGGCCCGGAGCGGCTGGCTGACCTCGGCGACCTTCGGCGGCAGCAGCTGGCTCGGCCACTCGACGGCCCTGTCCGGCCTGTGGATCGACAACCAGCAGCGCTACCGCACCGCCACCTCGAACGACCGCCTCACCCTCACCAAGGCGTTCCAGAAGTCCGGGGCGTGGGACACCGTCGGCATCATGCCGGGTGTCCAGAAGGCCTGGCCCGAGGCGCAGTGGTTCGGCCTCGAAAAGGTCTACAACGCCTTCCAACTGGGCTACCAGGGGCCGAAGTTCAGCTGGTCGACGATGCCGGACCAGTACACCCTCGAGGCCTTCCAGCACCTGGAGCACGGCAAGGAGCGCGACCGGGGCAGGAAGCTGATGGCGGAGATCATCCTGACCTCCAGTCACCAGCCCTGGGCGCCCCTGCCCGAGATGGTCGGCTGGGACGAACTCGGCGACGGCTCCGTCTTCGAGCCCATCCAGCGGGCGGGGAAGGATCCCGGCTCCCTCATCACGGACAGCGCCGGGTCCCGTCAGGAGTACGGCAGGTCGGTCACGTACTCGGTGACCGCCCTCACCCAGTGGCTGGAGCGCTACGGCACCGACGACACCGTCCTCGTCTTCCTCGGCGACCACCAGCCCGTCGCCCGGGTCAGCGGCCTGCGGGCGAGCCGGGACGTGCCGGTGACGATCGTCGCCAAGGACCCGGAGGTGCTGGAGAAGATCGCCGACTGGAACTGGACGGAGGGCCTCAGGCCGGCCGAGGACGCGCCCGTGTGGAAGATGGACGCGTTCCGTGACCGTTTCCTGAAGGCCTACGGCTCCGTCCCGCACCCGGCCGGACGCTGAGTCACGATCGGCCGCGCAACCCGCGCGTGACCTCGGACGACACCCCGTGCCGGGCCCGGCGGCGGCGCACGTGACCGGTATGCGGATACCTCTGTTCACCAGGCGTTCCTGTTGCTAGCGTGCCGCGCTACGCAAAAAAATGACCAAGGAACCGTGATCATGTCCAGTCCTTCCCGTGAGCAGTGGGGGAGCCGCGCAGGTTTCCTGTTCGCCGCGATCGGATCGGCGATCGGCCTCGGCAACATCTGGCGCTTCCCCGCCGTTGCCTACGACAACGGCGGCGGGGCCTTCCTCCTGCCGTACCTCGTCGCGCTGCTGACCGCCGGTATCCCGTTGCTCATCCTCGAGTACTCGATCGGCCACCGATTCCGGAAGTCGCCCCCGGCTGCCTTCCGCAAGCTGTCCAGACCGGCGGAGGCGATCGGCTGGTGGCAGGTCGCGATCTGCTTCGTGGTCGCCGCCTACTACGCCGTCATCCTCGCCTGGGCGGTGCGCTACATCGGGTACTCCTTCGGCGAGCAGTGGGGCGACGATGCCAACGCCTTCTTCTTCGGCGACTTCCTCCAGGCCGCCGAGACGCCCGGCGTCATGTCGTCCTACGTGGACGGTGTGCTCTGGCCGCTCATCGCGGTCTGGGTGGTCGTGCTGGTCATCCTGGCGCTCGGCATCCGCAACGGGATCGAGAAGGCCAACAAGTTCTTCATCCCGCTGCTGGTGCTCTTCTTCACCGTCCTGGTCGTGCGCGCGCTCACGCTCGACGGTGCCGCCAAGGGGCTGGACGGCCTGTTCCGGCCGGACTGGTCGGCGCTCGGTGACGGCAGCGTGTGGGTCGCCGCGTACGGCCAGATCTTCTTCTCGCTGTCCATCGGCTTCGGCATCATGATCACGTACGCCTCGTACCTGAAGAAGCGCTCGGACCTCACCGGCACCGCGATGGTCGCCGGCTTCGCCAACAGCGCCTTCGAGATCCTCGCGGGCATCGGCGTGTTCGCCACCCTCGGTTTCATGGCCGCGGCCCAGGGCGTCGGGGTGGACGAGGTCGCGAGCTCCGGCATCGGCCTGGCGTTCGTGGCGTTCCCGACGGTCATCTCCCAGATGCCGATGGGCGCGCTGTTCGGCGTGCTGTTCTTCGCCTCGCTGGTGATCGCCGGCCTCACCTCGCTGATCAGCATCGTGCAGGTCGTCATCGCCGCCGTGCAGGACCGCACCGGCATGCGCCGGGTCCCGGCGGTCCTGAGCGTCGGCGGGGCCGTCGCCCTGGTGTCGATCCTCGTCTTCCCGACCGACAGCGGCATCTACCTGCTGGACGCGGCCGACCACTTCATCAACCAGTACGGCATCGTCCTCGCCGCGCTGGCCTCGCTCGTCCTCGTGGGCTGGGTGCTGCGACGGCTGCCCGCCTTCCAGAAGCACGCCAACGACATCTCCACGATGCGGGTCGGCCGCTGGTGGCTGATCTGCCTCGGCGTCGTCACCCCGCTGGTGCTCGGCTGGATGATGGTCGACAGCCTGCGGGCGGAGTTCGCCGAGAACTACGAGGGCTACTCCACGGAGTTCCTGCTCTGGGCGGGCTGGGGCGTCGCCGCGGGGGCCCTGCTCGTCGGCGTGGTCCTCAGTCTGGTGCCCTGGCGCTCCGCCGACGTCGAATCCGACGTGGACGCCGAATCCGACGTGGAAGCGGGCGTGGCGGCAGGCGCGGGCTCCGGCTCTGACTCCGGTTCCGGCTCCGAGGTGCTGGAAGGGGGGAAGAACTGATGTCGACGAGTGCGATCATCATGCTGATCGTGGCCATCGTGATCGTCTGGGGCGGTCTGGTGGGCGCCATCGTCCACCTGCGCCGCCACCCCGAGCGTCCCGAGGAGGACGCGGCCCCGGCGCAGCCGACGGCCTGAGCGGTCCGGACACACCCGTACGGCCCTGCTCCCCGGGGGAGCAGGGCCGTACGGCTTCCGGCGCCGGTCAGCCGCCGGACGTGTCGAGTTCGGCGTCCGCGCCGACGTCCGCGCAGTCGTACGGGTCCTTCAGCCAGCCGTCCGGCAGCGCCACCCGGTTGTTGCCGGACGTACGGCCGCGGGGGCCGTCCGCGCCGGTCGGCCAGGGCTGGTCCAGGTCCAGCTCGTCCAGCCCGGCCCGCAGCGCCTCGAGGGACGAGGTGATCGCGAGCCGCTTGCGCATCTCGGAGCCGACCGCGAAGCCCTTCAGGTACCAGGCGACGTGCTTGCGGAAGTCGATCACCCCGCGCGCCTCGTCCCCGATCCACTCCCCGAGCAGGGTCGCGTGCCGGACCATGACGTCGGCGACCACGCGCAGCGTGGGCCTGCGGAAGTCGTCCCGGCCCTCGAAGGCCGCGACCAGATCGGCGAAGAGCCACGGCCGGCCCAGGCAGCCGCGCCCCACCACGACCCCGTCGCAGCCCGTCTCGCGCACCATCCGCAGCGCGTCGTCGGCGGACCAGATGTCGCCGTTGCCGAGCACGGGGATCTCCGGCACGTGCTCCTTGAGCCGGGCGATGGCGTCCCAGTCGGCGGTGCCGCCGTAGTGCTGTGCGGCGGTGCGGCCGTGCAGGGCGACGGCGCTCACGCCCTCCTCGACGGCGATGCGGCCGGCGTCCAGGTAGGTCAGGTGGTCGTCGTCGATGCCCTTGCGCATCTTCATCGTGACCGGCAGGTCCCCGGCGCCGCTCACCGCCTCGCGCAGGATGGACCGCAGCAGGTTCCGCTTGTAGGGCAGGGCCGAGCCGCCGCCCTTGCGGGTCACCTTCGGCACCGGGCAGCCGAAGTTGAGGTCGATGTGGTCGGCGAGGTCCTCCTCCGCGATCATGCGGACGGCCTTGCCGACGGTCGCCGGGTCGACGCCGTACAGCTGGATCGAACGCGGCGTCTCGCTCGCGTCGAACCTGATCAGCTGCATGGTCTTCTCGTTGCGTTCGACCAGCGCCCGGGTGGTGATCATCTCGCTCACGAACAGCCCCTTGCCGCCGCTGAACTCCCGGCACAGGGTGCGGAAGGGCGCGTTGGTGATCCCGGCCATGGGAGCCAGCACGACGGGCGGTCGGACCGCGTACGGGCCGACCGTCAGGTTCGAGTGGTTCGAGCGGTGCGAGTGGTTCGAGCGGTCCGGCCGGTTCGGCGGGGACTGGGCCGGGGCGGGCGTGGGCGTGGGCATTCCCCCATTGTCCCGCATCCCGAAAGCCGCCCGGGACGATACATGTGCAACAGTCATTAGTTAACCGCACTATCGAACCGCGCGTACGATGGACCCCATGCCCGAGCTCAGCCCGCGCCGACGCCTCCTCGTGCTCGCGATCTGCTGCATGAGTCTGCTCATCGTGAGCCTGGACAACACGGTGCTGAACGTCGCCCTGCCGTCCCTCCAGCGGGATCTGCACGCGAGCACCGCGGGTCTCCAGTGGACCATCGACGCGTACACCCTCGTCCTCGCCTCGCTGCTGATGCTGGCGGGCTCCACGGCCGACCGGATCGGCCGCAAGCGGGTCTTCATGGCGGGGCTGGTCGTCTTCACCCTCGGCTCGGTGCTGTGCTCGCTCGCCCCGAGCCTGGACGCGCTGGTCGCCTTCCGCATGGTGCAGGCGGTGGGCGGTTCGATGCTCAACCCGGTCGCCATGTCGATCATCACCAACACCTTCACCGACCCGCGCGAACGCGCCCGCGCGATCGGCGCGTGGGGCGCGGTCGTCGGCCTCTCGATGGCCGCGGGCCCCCTGGTCGGGGGGCTGCTGGTGGACTCCGTCGGCTGGCGCTCCATCTTCTGGATCAACCTGCCGGTCGGTCTCGCCGCCCTCGTCCTCACCCTGCGCTTCGTCCCGGAGTCCCGCGCCCCCGAGGCCCGGCGCGCCGACCCGGTCGGCCAGCTGCTGGTCATCGTCCTGTTCGGCTCGCTGACGTACGCCATCATCGAGGCGCCGCACGCGGCGCCCTCCACCACCGCCCCCTTCGCCCTCCTCGCGTCGGCGGCCCTGATCGCCCTGCTGATCTACGAGTCCCGCCGCCACGAACCCCTGATCGACCTGCGCTTCTTCCGTTCGGCACCGTTCAGCGGGGCCACCGTGATCGCGGTGAGCGCGTTCGCCGCGCTCGGCGGGTTCCTCTTCCTCTCCACGCTCTACCTGCAGAACGTGCGGGGCCTGAGCGCCCTGGACGCCGGCCTGTGGATGCTCCCCATGGCCGTCCCGACCTTCCTGTGCGCCCCGATCTCCGGCCGGCTGGTCGGCAGCCGGGGCCCCCGGGTGCCGCTGCTGATCGCGGGCGCCGCGCTGACGGCGAGCGGGCTGCTCTTCGCCCTCTTCGAGGCCGAGACGTCCGACGTCACGCTGTTCACCGGGTACGTCCTGTTCGGCGTGGGCTTCGGCTTCGTCAACGCCCCCATCACCAACACCGCCGTCTCCGGCATGCCCCGCACCCAGGCCGGGGTGGCCTCGGCGGTGGCCTCCACCAGCCGGCAGCTGGGCCAGGCGCTCGGGGTCGCGGTGGTGGGCGCGGTGCTGGCGGCGGGGGTGGGCTCGTCCTCGTACGCGGACCGCTTCGTGTCGGCGGCGCGGCCCGGTTGGTGGATCCTCACCGTGTGCGGGCTCGCGGTGCTGGTGGTGGGTGCGGTGACCTCCGGCCGCTGGGCCCGCGCGACCGCGCGGCGGACGGCCGAGCGGCTGGAGTCGGCGGAGATCCGCGAGGCGGCCGGCGTGGACGCGTAGGGCCTTCCCGGCCGGTCCCCGCCGAATCCACCTGCGCGCACCCCCGTTGACGTCGTCCTTGCTGCACACTCTGCGTCATGCCGCAGAGCGACACGAGCAAGGTCAGCCGCTGGGACCAGCACGGCCGGGAACACGTCGTACGGATACGGCGCACCGGGGTGCGGCGCACGATCAGCTGCGAGACGTGCGGCTGGCGCGGACGCGCCCCGTTCCTGCCCCGGCCGAAGGCGGAGGAACATCTGGCCCGGGCCCACCAGGCGACGGTGGACCCCACGCGAACGTGAACCGCCCCGGGCGGCGCGGGAGGCGCTGCCCGGGGCGGCTCAAGGGTTCGCTACGGCGTCAGCAGCCGATCAGGCGGCTCGCCAGGTAGCCCTCGATCTGGTCGAGGGAGACCCGCTCCTGCTTCATGGTGTCGCGCTCGCGCACCGTCACCGCGTTGTCCTCCAGGGTGTCGAAGTCGACCGTGACGCAGAACGGCGTACCGATCTCGTCCTGGCGGCGGTAGCGGCGGCCGATGGCGCCGGCGTCGTCGAACTCGATGTTCCAGTGCTGCCGCAGCGCCTGGGCGAGGCCCTTCGCCTTCGGCGACAGCTCCGCGTTGCGGGAGAGCGGGAGCACCGCGACCTTGACCGGGGCCAGGCGCGGGTCGAGGCGCAGCACCGTGCGCTTCTCCAGCTTGCCCTTGGCGTTGGGCGCCTCGTCCTCGACGTAGGCGTCGAGCAGGAAGGCGAGCATCGCCCGGCCGAGACCGGCCGCCGGCTCGATGACGTACGGCGTCCAGCGCTCCCCGGCCTCCTGGTCGAAGTAGGAGAGGTCCTGGCCAGATGCCTTGGAGTGGGCGCCGAGGTCGTAGTCGGTGCGGTTGGCGACGCCCTCCAGCTCGCCCCACTCGCTGCCGCCGAACTGGAAGCGGTACTCGATGTCAGCGGTGCGCTTGGAGTAGTGGGAGAGCTTCTCCTTCGGGTGCTCGTACCACCGCATGTTCTCCTCGCGCATGCCGAGGCCGGTGTACCAGTTCCAGCGCTGCTCCATCCAGTATTCCTGCCACTGCTCGTCCTCGCCCGGCTTGACGAAGAACTCCATCTCCATCTGCTCGAACTCGCGGGTGCGGAAGATGAAGTTGCCGGGCGTGATCTCGTTGCGGAAGGACTTGCCGATCTGGGCGATGCCGAACGGCGGCTTGCGGCGCGAAGCGGTCTGCACCTGGGCGAAGTTGGTGAAGATGCCCTGGGCGGTCTCGGGACGCAGGTAGGCGACCGAGCCGGAGTCCTGGGTCGGGCCGAGGTGGGTGGAGAGCAGACCCGAGAACTGCTTGGGCTCGGTGAACTGGCCCTTGTTGCCGCAGTTCGGGCAGTTGACGTCGGCGAGGCCGTTCTCGGGGGCGCGGCCCTTCTTCTCCTCGTACGCCTCCTCCAGGTGGTCCGCGCGGAACCGCTTGTGACAGGCGGTGCACTCGGTGAGCGGGTCGGTGAAGGTGGCGACGTGACCGGAGGCGACCCACACCTCGGGGGCCAGGATCACCGACGAGTCGATGCCGACCACGTCCTCACGCGAAGTCACCATGTAGCGCCACCACTGGCGCTTGAGGTTCTCCTTGAGCTCGACACCCAGCGGCCCGTAGTCCCAGGCGGCACGCTGGCCGCCGTAGATCTCACTGCAGGGGAATACGAAGCCTCGGCGCTTGCTCAGGCTGACGATGGTGTCGATCTTGTCGGCGGCCACAGTGCTCTCTTCATTACGACGTCGGGCGACGAAGCGAGATTGCTTCCAGCGAAGTTCCCAGGTTACCGGCGGGCCCTGCCCCTGGACCAATTAGGGCCTGCCACAAGCCTCTCACCCGGCTTGTTGACAACGGTTTCCATGTTAGTTGAAAATGGGAGTCATGAACGTACGACGACGCCTCATACCCGCGGCCGCGGTGACCGTGGTCACCGCGGCCGCCCTCGGCACCCTGTCCGCCTGCTCCTCCGGCAGCGGCGCGGCCGTCGGCAACACCGACAAGTTCGACGTCGTCGCCTCGTTCTATCCCATGGCGTTCCTCGCCGAGCAGATCGGCGGCGACCATGTGAACGTCACCAGTCTGACCCAGCCCGGCCAGGAGCCGCACGACCTGGAGATCAGCGCCAAGCAGACCGCGCAGCTCGAGGAGACCGACGCGGCGCTCTACCTCAAGGGCCTGCAGCCCACCGTCGACGAGGCCATCGGCCAGTCCGGGGTCCGGACGAAGATCGACGCGGCCACCCTGACCT
This sequence comes from Streptomyces sp. NPDC004051, assembly GCF_053604275.1. Taxonomy (NCBI): domain Bacteria; kingdom Bacillati; phylum Actinomycetota; class Actinomycetes; order Kitasatosporales; family Streptomycetaceae; genus Streptomyces; species Streptomyces sp. NPDC004051. Next base: position 42,785 of record NZ_JBSGHG010000011.1, read on the forward strand.
CCCTCGACCACGCCGCCGGCGACCACGAGGACGAGCACGGCCACGAGGACGAGCACGGTCACGGCGCCGGGCACGGCCACGAGCACAGCCACGGCGGCCAGGACCCCCACGTCTGGCTCGACCCGGTCAAGTACGCCGAGGTCGCCGAGGGCGTCGGCAAGGCCTTCCAGAAGGCCGACCCCGACCACGCCGCCGACTACAGGAAGAACACCGAGGCCCTGGTCGACAGGCTGAACGACCTCGACGCCGAGTTCGCGGCCGGCCTCGAGCACCGGAAGACCGACGTCTTCGTCACCACCCACACCGCCTTCGGCCACCTCGCCGCGCGCTACGGCCTGACCGAGGAGGCCATCAACGGCCTCTCCCCGGAGGCCGAGCCCAGCGCGGCGCGCGTGAAGCAGCTCACCGAGACCGCCAAGGCCGACGGGGTGACCACCGTCTTCTACGAGACGCTGATCAGCGACCGGACCGCGAAGACCGTCGCCCGCGACGCCGGGCTCAAGACCGACGTCCTCGACCCGCTCGAGGGCATCACCGACAAGTCCCGCGGCGACGACTACTTCCAGGTCATGGAGTCCAACCTCCAGGCCCTGCGGACGGCGCTGGGCGCCAAGTGACCCACTCCGACCACCGGAAGGACACCGGCATGAGGACGGCAGCATGAGCACCGAGTCCGTCATATCCCTGCGCGGTGTCCACGCCGAGCTCGGTTCGCGCCCCGTGCTGCGCGGCATCGACCTCACCGTGCGCCGCGGTGAGGTGGTCGCCCTGCTCGGCGCCAACGGCTCCGGCAAGTCGACGGCCGTGCGCAGCGTCATCGGCCAGGTCCCGGCCGTCGCCGGCGAGGTCGAGCTGTTCGGCACCCCGCAGCGCCGGTTCCGCGACTGGGCGCGCGTGGGGTACGTACCGCAGCGCACCACGGCCGCGAGCGGCGTGCCCGCCACGCTGACCGAGGTCGTCTCCTCCGGCCGGCTCTCCCGCACCCGCTTCGGCGTGTTCCGCAAGGCCGACCGCGAGGCCGTGCACCGCGCCCTGGACCTGGTCGGCATGGCGGACCGGGCGAAGGACTCGGTGGACGCCCTCTCCGGCGGCCAGCACCAGCGGGTCCTGATCGCCCGCGCGCTCGCCGCCGAACCCGAGCTGCTGATCCTGGACGAACCGATGGCGGGCGTCGACCTGGCCAGCCAGGAAGTGCTCGCGAAGACGCTGCGCGAGCAGGTCGCCCAGGGCACCACCGTCCTGCTCGTCCTGCACGAACTGGGCCCGCTGGAGCCCCTGATCGACCGGGCGGTCGTGCTGCGCGACGGCTGCGTCGTGCACGACGGCCCGCCCCCGAAGGCGGTCGGCCAGCACGCCCTGCCCGGCCACGACCACGTACACCCGCACGCACCCGCGGGCGCCGAACCGATCCGCACGGGACTGCTGAGCTGATCCATGGAAATCCTGAACTATGCCTTCATGCAGCGGGCGCTGCTGGCGGCCGTCCTGGTCGGCGTCACCGCCCCCGCGGTCGGCATCTACCTCGTCCAGCGCCGCCAGGCCCTCATGGGCGACGGCATCGGGCACGTCGCGATGACCGGCGTCGGCCTCGGCTTCCTGCTCTCCTGGTCGCCGGTGTGGATGGCCGCCCTGGTCTCCGTCCTCGGCGCCGTCCTCATGGAGCTGATCCGCTGGTACGGCAGGACCCGCGGCGACATCGCCCTCGCCATGCTCTTCTACGGAGGCATGGCGGGCGGTGTCATGTTCATCAACCTCGCCCCGAGCGGCTCCAACGCGAACCTCACCTCGTACCTCTTCGGCTCCCTGTCGACGGTCTCCGAGTCCGACGTCATGGCCATCTCCCTGCTGGCCGCCTTCGTCGTGCTGGTCGCCCTCGGTCTGCGCCGCCAGTTGTTCGCGGTCAGCCAGGACGAGGAGTTCGCGCGGGTCACCGGCCTGCCGGTGCGGTTCCTGAACCTGCTCACCGCCGTCACGGCGGCGCTCACCGTCACCGTCGCGATGCGCGTGGTCGGCCTGCTGCTGGTGAGCGCGCTGATGGTGGTGCCCGTCGCCGCCGCCCAGGCGCTCAGCCGCAGCTTCGCCGCCACCTTCGCCATCGCCGTCGCCATCGGCGTGACGGTGACCATCGGCGGCACGGTCACCTCCTACTACCAGGACGTGCCGCCCGGCGCGACGATCGTGCTGCTGACGATCGCCGCGTTCCTCGTGCTGACCGCGCTGGCCACCCCGCTGGCCCGCCGCCGCGCCCGTGCCCTGGCCGCCGCACGGCCCGCCCCGGACCCCGCGGAATGCGCGGTCCCGGCCGGCAGGACCCCCACCGACCGGGCCGACGCCTGACTGCTCCCGGCCCCGATCTTCCCCGGACTGGCACAATGGCCGCGGCAGACTCGGACGTGAGGAGGAAACCGGTGACCACCGCTGGACCGCCCGTGAAGGGCCGCGCCACCAGGCAGCGGGCCGCTGTGGCGGCTGCGCTCCAGGATGTCGACGAGTTCCGCAGTGCGCAGGAACTGCACGACATGCTCAAGCACAAGGGCGACTCGGTGGGGCTCACCACGGTGTACCGCACCCTGCAGTCCCTCGCCGAGGCCGGCGAGGTCGACGTGCTGCGGACCGCCGAGGGTGAGTCCGTCTACCGCCGCTGCTCCACCGGCGAGCACCACCACCACCTGGTCTGCCGCACCTGCGGCAAGGCGGTCGAGGTAGAGGGCCCGGTCGTGGAGACCTGGGCGGAGGCCGTCGCCGCCGAACACGGCTTCGTCAACGTGGCCCACACGGTGGAGATCTTCGGCACCTGCGCGGAGTGCGCGGCGGCCGGCCACGACGACTGAGGTCGCGGGCGCGGGACACGGCGAAGGGCGCGGAGACGATCTCCGCGCCCTTCGCCGTGTCCGCGTCCGTCCCCGTTACCGCCCGCTCTCCTGCTGCCTGCCCTCCATGGCCAGCAGCTCCTCGTTCGGGATCGCCCCGCCGAAGCGCCGGTCGCGGGAGGCGAACTCCAGGCACGCCCGCCACAGGTCCCGGCGGTCGAAGTCCGGCCACAGGACGTCCTGGAAGACCATCTCCGCGTAGGCGCTCTGCCACAGCAGGTAGTTGGACGTACGCTGCTCACCGCTCGGCCGCAGGAACAGGTCCACGTCCGGCATGTCCGGGTAGTAGAGGTAGTTCTGCAGGGTCTTCTCGGTGATCTTGCCCGGGTCGAGGCGCCCCGCCTTCACGTCCTCGGCCATGGCCTGCGCCGCGTCGGCGATCTCGGCGCGGCCTCCGTAGTTCATGCAGAAGTAGAGCGTGAGCCGGTCGTTGTCCTTGGTCTGCTCCTGGGCGACCTGAAGCTCCTTGGCCACCGACTTCCACAGCTTGGGCATCCGGCCCACCCAGCGCACCCGGATCCCGAGTGCGTCGAGCTCGTCCCGGGACTTGCGGATGAAGTCCCGGTTGAAGTTCATCAGGAAGCGCACCTCGTCCGGCGAACGCTTCCAGTTCTCGGTGGAGAAGGCGTACAGCGAGATGGCGCCCACGCCCATCTCTATCCCGCCCTGGAGCACGTCCAGCACCCGCTCGGCGCCGACCTTGTGCCCCTCGGTGCGCGGCAGGCCCCGTTCCTTGGCCCAGCGGCCGTTGCCGTCCATGACGATCGCCACGTGCTTGGGGACCAGCTCGGCGGGGAACTTCGGGGGCCGCGCGCCGGAGGGGTGCGGTTCCGGCGTCTTGTACTCCCGGCGCTGACGCCCCAGGAACCCGCGTACGGCCATGTGCTTCCTCGTCTCCCTCTAGCTGGTACTGCTCTGTGGGTGCTGGTTGCTTCTCGGCTTACTTCTCGACGTACCGGAGTGAGCGCAGCCCGCGCTCGAGGTGCCAGTGCAGGTAGGCGGAGACCAGCCCGCTCCCCTCCCGGACGTGCCGCTCCTCGCACGCGTCCGCGGTCTCCCAGTCCCCCGTCAGCAGCGCGCCGAGCAGTTCCAGGGCCTCCGGCGAGGGTACGACGCTGCCCGGCACCCGGCAGTCGGTGCAGACGGAACCGCCGGACGCGACCGAGAAGAACCGGTTCGGTCCGGGCATCCCGCACCGTGCGCAGTCCCCGAAGCTCGGGGCGTAGCCGTTGACGGCGAGGGAGCGCAGCAGGAACGCGTCGAGGACGAGATGCGGCGCGTGCTCGCCGCGGGCGAGGGTCCTGAGGGCGCCCACGAGCAGCAGGTACTGCTGCACGGCCGGCTCGCCCTCGTTGTCGGTGAACCGCTCGGCGGTCTCGAGCATGGCCGTTCCGGCGGTGTAGCGGGCGTAGTCGGTGACGATCCCGCTGCCGTACGGCGCGATGGTCTCGCTCTGGGTGCACAGCGGGAGCCCGCGTCCGATCAGCTCGCTGCCCTTCGCGAAGAACTGCACGTCCACGTGCGAGAACGGTTCGAGGCGGGCGCCGAACTTGGACTTCGTCCGGCGCACACCTCTCGCCACGGCGCGTACCCGTCCGTGACCGCGTGTGAGCAACGTGATGATCCGGTCCGCTTCACCCAGCTTCTGGGTGCGCAGCACGATGCCGTCGTCGCGGAACAGACTCATGTCCCCATTCTCGCGCACGCCCGGGGCGCCCCATCACCTGCACCGTCCACATCCGTGTCACCCGGCTCACGGCCGCTCTCCCCGGCTGCGCGCGTTGGCGTACGCGGTCGCCGCGCGCAGCCGTTCGGCGGGGGTCGCCCGGCGCAGGGCGACCGGCTCGGCGTCCCACTCCCGGCCGCCGCCGTACGGTCTCAGCTGGACGTAGGGCCCCTCGTGCCCCATCACGACGCCGACCCGCTCGGTCCGGGTGTCCACGACGTACACGCCGACCGGCGGTTTCATCGTGCCGCCGCGGCCATCGTGGCCGCGATCCGCCGTGCGGTGTCCACGGAGCACCGCCCCAGGTCGACGAGCGGACAGGGCGCCTCCCGCGCAAGACTCACCGGGTCCAGCCCCAGTGACGGCAGGGTAATTCCGGCCTTCGCGAGTAACGCCCGCAATTCTTTCACCACTTCCTCCGCTTCTTCGACGCAGGGCGCCGAGTGCTGTGCCTTCACCCTGATCCCCTTCTTTTCGGCATTCACGCTTCCGCTCCTTAAGGTGCCCGCCGGAACCTACACTCGGAAGGGGGTTGCGGCCTACAAGTAACGGGCTGCGCAAAGGGCTTGAGAAAGGGGTCAGCAATGGCCAACGGTTCACGCCAGGCGGCATGGGAGTTCTTCGGAGCGGAGCTGAAGCGGCGCCGGGAGGAGTCGGGGTTCACGCAGGTGGAACTGGGTGCGCGGGTGTTCGTCTCCGGCGGCTACATCGGCCAATTCGAACAGGCCATCCGAAAACCCCAACTGGACGTGGCCCGACGAATCGACGACACACTGCAAACCGACGGCTTTTTCGAACGGCTGTGGCGCAAGCTCATCAAGGAACAGCGGTACGCCGAGTACTTTGCACATGCAGCAGAACTGGAGCGGATGGCAACGAGCATCTGCGACTGGGCGCCCGCAGTGGTCCCCGGCCTCCTCCAGACACTCGCGTATGCCAGGGCCATCTATGTGGCAAGCAATCCGCTCGCCACGGACGAATACATCGAGGAGATGGTCGGCCTCCGCATGAACCGCGTTCAGCTCCTCAAGGACGCCACCCGGCCGGTGTATTGGGCCGTCCTGCACGAGGCGGTACTGCGTGTACCGGTCGGCGGAGCCACGGTGATGGCCGAGCAACTCGATCACATCTCGGAGACGGCACGCAGCCGCAAGGCTCTGGTGCAGGTGGTCCCGTTCTCCGTCGGGGCGCATCCGCAGATGGGCAAGATGATGAGGCTCAAGGAGTTCGAGGACGCACCGCCGACCGCCTATACAGAGGGGGTGTTGTCAGGCAGTCTGCTGGACGATCCGGCGGTGGTGAGGAAAATCCGAGCGGATTACGATCTCCTCAGGGCTGCAGCTCTGTCACGGGAGGCGTCCCTGGCCATGATCGAGGCGGCGGCGGAGGACTACAGACGATGCGCGAGTACGACCTGACCAAAGCAGACTGGCGCAAGAGCAGCCACAGCGGCGGAAGCGGCGGCGAGGAATGCGTCGAAGTCGCCCACGACTTTCCCGGCGCCGCCCGCTGGCGCAAGAGCACCTACAGCGGCGGCAGCGGCGGCGAGTCCTGCCTCGAAGTCGCCGACGGCTTCCCCGGTGTCGTCCCCGTCCGGGACAGCAAGGTGGCCGACGGGCCCGTGCTGGTGGTCGGGGCGGTGGCCTGGACGGAGTTCATCGGCGCCGTCGGCGAGCGACGCCGCCGCTAGGACACGGTGGCCGCCGTCCCGGGGGCGGCGGCGAGTAGCAGACCTAACTCCACGAGGGCCCAGCCGAGGCGGGCCCGGAGGGCCCGGGAGCGTCCGACGGAGGCGGCGAGCCGGTACGCCCCGGCCTGCGCGCGGAGTTCGGTGCCGCGGAGGTGCAGCGCTCCGAAGAACCCGTTGCAACAAGTTCTCCGGAGGACGCCTCACCGAGGCCGTGCGGCCGCGAGTGGATCAATAGTTCCCGGTGGCGAGCGGTTCGCCGTCCTTGTCGTACACGGTGACCAGTCCGTTCTCGGATTCGTAGCACGACGTGAACGCCGAGGCGATCAACGTGCCCTCCCCCGTGTGCGGGCCGGTCAAGCCGCCGGAGAAGTCCGTGAAGACCTCGGCCGAGTCGAGGATGTCGTTGCGCTTGTCGGCGCCGGTCACCTTGGTGACGTGCTTCACGGCCTCCTTCTCCGTGGGCGTGCCGGACTCGGCGACACAGGTCCGGAACTCCTCGGCCTGACTCTTCGTCCCCTCCCCCGGTTCGCCCTTGGCGGGCTCCCCCTTCGCTTCTTCGGCCGCAACAGCACTGTCTTTCCTACTGGTGTCCGTGGAATCGGAGCCCCCGTTCATCACAGCTGCGGCGATGACGATCAGGCCGAGGATGCCGGCGCAGCCGAGGCCCATGACCTTGCCGAGGCTGCGCTTCTTCGGCGGCTGGGGCGCCGGAGCACCTGCCGACTGATGAGAGCCGTCCCATCCGGGCTGCTGCTGGGAGTGGTGCTGGTTCATGGGGTTCCCCTTGAGGTGGTTCACGTTTTCCGCGTGTACGACCTGTGAGGATGCTGAGCAGTTGTGCGCGAAGGGTTCAATTCACGCGTTTGCGGGTAGAGCCGTCGAAGCGTGCGAATTACGGTTACTGAAGCGGGCGCCACGGAGCGTCACCCCATCTCCCTTTCTCCACCGGGCTGTTGGTCCGACGTGAGGATGAACTGGCTATGACGCCGTTGGCGTGACGTTTCGGCGGGGGTACCACCGAGGTGGGCTCCGAGGCGGTCTCCTGTGAGGTAGACCGACATCCTTTGGAGATCCACGTGACCGCCTCCGCTTACGAGTTCGGCACCGACCACCGTGCCTTCGCCGACCCCTACGCCATCGACCGGAGCGGCTTCGGTGACTACCCGCTGACACCGCCGCGCCCGAGCGAGCGGCTGGACGTCGCCATCGACCCGCAGGACCGGCGCCGGCTGGAGCTGCACGCGGCTCTGACGGCGGCCGGCATCCCGCCGCGGCCCGAGGACCGCGAGGCCATCGACCGGCTCAGCGCCCTGCCCGGCAACATCAACAGCACGATCCAGCGCTGGCTGGCCCACGCCCTCTGAGCGGCCGTGGCGCCGGTCACGGTGTGCCCGGTGCCACCAGGCCCGACTCGTACGCCACGATGACCAGTTGGGCCCGGTCGCGGGCCGTCGGCTTGCCCATGTCCGTCTGGAGCGCGCCGTGCCCGTGTCCTCGTCTCCCCCATGCGACGAACTTCCTCCGCCCGGTCTGCCCGGAACGCTCCCCGGCCTCCCGGCGCGAAAGGACCGGCACATCCGGCGCGAGAGCGAGCCGGCCGGTGCTGCGGAGGGTGGCGCGGAGGTCGGGCTGCTCCCCGGGGAGTAGCGGGGAGTGCGCCGGGTCGGACTCCGGTGGAAGGCCTGCGCACGATACGCGCGTGCCGTGACCGTGCCTCTGGCGCCTCGAAGGTGTTCGAGGCGCCGGGCGGGCCGGGGGAGAGACATGGCGACGCTGTCCACGAGGGCGGCACTCTCGTCCGATGGCACCCGCGCCGATGACCACCACACGGCCTGTCACTCCACGCCCCGTGGAAATCGTCGTCGCACGGACCACCGGAACGGCCCCGCGTTTCGCCGGGAGGGGATCCCGCTCCCCTCCCGGAACCCTCTCGCGCCGCCTACGACGGCGTCCGGGCCGCCGTCAGCAGGCGGGTGACGTCGTCCGCGCGGATGGTGAGGGCGGCGCCCACGGTGGCCAGGGTGTCGCGCTCGGCCGGGGTGTAGGGGCCGTCGGCGAGGGCGATGCGGGCGCCGCCCAGGAGGACCGACTCGCGGCCCGGGGCGGCGAGGTGCGGGGCCAGCGGGTCGAGGGCCTCGTGGAGCTCTATGGCGAGGCCCGCCGTGCAGGGCTCGCCGGTGAAGCGGCCGGTGTCGGCGGCCAGCGCCTCGACGAGCTCGGCCAGCCGGTCCTCGGTGCAGTCGTCGAAGCCGGCCGCGCGGACGGCGGCGACGGCGGTCTCCAGGGACGCCCGCGAGCAGGTGCCCGCGGTCAGCACCGCGAGGGCGACGGTGTGCACGGCGTCGCGGAGCATCGCGGAGAAGCGGGTGGTGGTGGGGTGGTTCAGGACGTCGGTGCCGAAGTGGCACAGGCAGGCCGCGCACTCGACGACCGGGCCGGCCGGGCCGCGCGGCGCCACGGGCACGCCCAGGAGGGTGAAGCGGCGTTGTCCGGTCAGCCGCCGGTAGTTGCGGTCGCCGCCGCACCCGGGGCAGAAGAACTCCCCGTCGCCGACGGCCGTCCACGCGGTCCGGGTGCCCAGCAGCCGCGAGAGTCCGGTGGCAGCGGCACGGTCGTCGGGTCCCCGTCCTGGCAGCACGTCGCACCTCCACATCGCCCCGGCATCGTCGCCGCGCTTGCGTGATGTTAGCCACATCGGAGAGCCTTCGTCAGCATCTCGGACGAGACCTCTCCGTGACCTGTGCGGGGATTGGCCGGTAACCGACGGGGTCCCGCCCACCGGAAACGGCGGGCGGGACCCCGGGAACTCTCGGAGCGGCTGTTCAGCGGGCCGCCCGGTTGACGGCCGAGACGACCGCCTTCAGCGAGGCGCGCGTGGTGTTCGCGTCGATTCCGACGCCCCACAGGACCTTCTCGCCGATGGCGCACTCGATGTAGGAGGCGGCCTGCGCGGAGGCGCCCTCGCTCATCGTGTGCTCCTGGTAGTCGAGCAGGCGTACGTCGATGCCGATGGACTGCAGGGCCTCGAAGAACGCGGAGATCGGGCCGTTGCCGGTGCCGGTCAGCACGGTGGGCTCACCGTCGACGGTGGCCTCGACGGTGAGCGTGTCGACGCCGTCCCGGTCGGTGGTGGACTGGCCGTTCCTGACCTGGATGCGGCCCCAGGCGTTGTCCGGGTTGGGCAGGTACTCGTCCTGGAACACCGACCAGATGTCGGCCGGGGTGACCTCGCCGCCCTCGGCGTCCGTCTTGGCCTGGATGATCTTCGAGAACTCGATCTGCATGCGGCGCGGCAGGTCCAGCTTGTGGTCGTTCTTCAGGACGTAGGCGATACCGCCCTTGCCGGACTGCGAGTTCACGCGGATGACGGCCTCGTAGGAACGGCCGACGTCCTTGGGGTCGATGGGCAGGTACGGCACCGCCCACTCGATGTCGTCGACGGTGACGCCCTTGGCCTTGGCGTCGGCCTCCATGGCGTCGAAGCCCTTCTTGATGGCGTCCTGGTGGGAGCCGGAGAAGGACGTGTAGACCAGGTCGCCCACATAGGGGTGGCGCGGGTGGACCTCCATCTGGTTGCAGTACTCCCAGGTGCGACGGATCTCGTCGATGCCGGAGAAGTCGATCTGCGGGTCGACGCCCTGGGAGAACAGGTTCATGCCCAGGGTGACCAGGTCGACGTTGCCGGTGCGCTCTCCCTGCCCGAACAGGCAGCCTTCGACGCGGTCGGCGCCGGCCATCAGGGCCAGCTCGGCGGCGGCCACGGCCGTACCGCGGTCGTTGTGCGGGTGGACGGACAGGCAGACGTGCTCGCGGCGGGACAGGTGGCGGCCCATCCACTCGAAGCGGTCGGCGTGGGTGGAGGGGGTGGAGCGCTCGACGGTGGCCGGCAGGTTGAGGATGATCTCGCGGCCCGGGCCGGGCCGGTAGACGTCCATCACCGCCTCGCAGACCTCCAGCGCGAAGTCCAGCTCGGTGTCGGTGAAGATCTCGGGGCTGTACTGGTAGCCGAAGTGCGTCTCGGGGCCCAGCAGTTTCTCGGCGTACTCCACGACCAGGCGGGTGCCGTCGACGGCGATCTGCTTGATGTCGTCCTTGGAGCCGCGGAAGACGACCCGGCGGAAGACCGGCGCGGTGGCGTTGTACAGGTGCACCGTGGCGCGCTTGGCGCCCTTGAGGGACTCGACCGTCCGCTCGATCAGGTCCTCGCGGGCCTGGGTCAGCACGGAGATCGTGACGTCCTCGGGGATGGCGTCCGGGTCCTCGATGATGGAGCGCACGAAGTCGAAGTCGGTCTGGCCGGAGGCCGGGAAGCCGACCTCGATCTCCTTGTAGCCCATCGCGACCAGGAGGTCGAACATCGCGCGCTTGCGGGCGGGCGACATGGGGTCGATCAGGGCCTGGTTGCCGTCGCGCAGGTCGGTGGAGAGCCATCGGGGAGCGGTGGTGATCCGGTTGTCCGGCCACGTCCGGTCGGGGAGGTCGACCTGCTCGTAGCGGCCGTACTTGTGGATCGGCATGGAACTGGGCTGCTGGCGGTTGGCCATGGTGCGTGGGCTCCTCGAAGGTCCGCGGTGATCCGGGATGAGACCGGAAGGGACGGCCGACGGCGCAGCGCCGAACTCCGCGGGGAGGGAGTCGGCCTACTGCAGACCCTCACCGCGGCAGCTAAGGAGAAGCAGCCCGAAACGCATGATGCTGCGCAGCTTAACCGAGACACAGGCCCGTGCGAGCGTCTGTATCAGTATGCGGGACCAGAAGGGGAAACGGGACAAAAGGTGCGGCATACCACTTCCGGGCGCCCGATCGCGGGAGTCCGCCGCACTTTTCATCCATCATGGTTGCGGAGGGTGACACGACCGTCACGTGGTGCGAAGGTGCCGGGCATGACCACCAACGGGGGCTTCGAGCCCGTCTTCTGCACCATCGTTCCGCCGCACGTCCTCGACCGGCTCGCGCAGGCCGAGGACCCCGCACTCGCCGGACCCGCCCGCCGCACCCTTCAGCGCGACGCCTACGAGCGCACCCAGCGCCGTCTGACCACGGTCGTCGGCGCCGCCCCCGTCGCCCCGCTCGCCGGGGCCGAGTCCGGCAAGCCGCACCGCACCGTCCACGACGCCCGGCACCGCACGAAGCTGCCGGGGGCGGTGGCCCGCCGGGAGGGCGAGGAGCCCGGCAAGGACGCCACCGTCAACCGCGCCTACGCGGGCCTCGGCGCCACCTTCGAACTCCTCCTCAAGGCGTTCTCCCGCGACTCGATCGACGGCGCCGGGCTGCCGCTGGTCGCGACCGTGCACTACGACCGGGACTACAACAACGCCTTCTGGAACGGCGACCAGATGGTCTTCGGCGACGGGGACGGGGAGATCTTCCTCGACTTCACCCTCCCCGTCGACGTCATCGGCCACGAACTCGCGCACGGCGTCACCCAGTACACCGCCAACCTGGACTACTTCGGCCAGTCCGGCGCGCTCAACGAGTCGGTGTCGGACGTCTTCGGCGCCCTGATCAAGCAGTACACGCTCGGCCAGACCGCCGACGAGGCGGACTGGCTGATCGGCGCGGGGCTGCTCGCCCCCCGGGTCACCGGCACGGCGCTGCGCTCCATGAAGGAGCCGGGCACCGCGTACGACGACGACGTCCTCGGCAAGGACCCGCAGCCCTCGACGATGGACGACTACGTCCGCACCGGCCGCGACAACGGCGGGGTCCACATCAACTCCGGCATCCCCAACCACGCCTTCTACCTCGCCGCCACCACCCTCGGCGGGCACTCCTGGGAGCGGGCGGGGCAGGTCTGGTACGACGTGCTGACCGGCGGCGAGCTGTCGCAGGACGCGCAGTTCACGGACTTCGCGACGCTGACGGTGAAGGCGGCGCGGGCCCGGTTCGGGGAGGGCGAGGAGCTGCGGGCGGTGTCGAAGGCATGGGAGCGGGTGGGGGTGCGGACGCTGTAGTTCCGTACTAGACACGGACCCATGCGCATCCAGGTGACACGCACCGGCGGATTCGCCGGTGTCGAGCGGCGGGCCGAGGTGGACACCTCGGGACGGGCCGACGCGCCCGAGTGGCACGCCCTGGCCGAGGAGGCCCTGGCCGCGGGCCGGGGCACGCCCCCGGCCGGGGTGCCGGACGGCTTCGGCTACCGGATCACGGTGGACGGGAGGACCGTGTACTGCGCGGACCCCCGGCTGACCGAGGAACAGCGCGCGCTGATCCGCAGAGTGCTCAAGGAGGGTGCGTAACCACCGTTGCCCGCAAGGGCGTTGACTTGGGCCGTGGTCGGTGCGGATGATCCGTGCCATGGCGACGACGAACCCGATCCCCCGCTTCCCGGACGGCTTCCTGTGGGGCGTGTCGACCTCGGCGCACCAGATCGAGGGCGCGGTGGAGGAACGCGAGCCGTCCGTGTGGGACGAGTTCAGCGCCGAGCCGGGACGGGTGCGGGACGGCTCGACGGCGGCGGTGGCCTGCGACCACGTCCACCGCCACGGCGAGGACGTGGCGCTGCTGGCCGGGCTGGGGGTGGACGCGTACCGCTTCTCGGTCTCCTGGCCGCGGGTGCGGGCGAAGGGCGGCCTGGACTTCTACGACCGGCTGGTCGACGACCTGTGCGCCGCGGGCGTGCGACCGGTGCCGACGCTGTTCCACTGGGATCTGCCGGCCGGGGCGGACTGGCTGGAGCGGAGCACCGCGGAGCGTTTCGCGCAGTACGTGTCCGAGGTCGCCGACCGGCTCGGCGACCGTGTGGCGCGCTGGATCACCCTCAACGAGCCCGCCGAACACACCCTGCTGGGCCATGCGCTGGGCGTCCACGCCCCTGGCCGGAAGCTTCTCCTCGACGCGCTGCCGGCGGCCCACCACCAGCTCCTCGCACACGGGCTGGCGGTACGCGCGCTGCGCGCGGCCGGCGCCGGTGACATCGGCATCGCCAACTCCCACGGCCCGGTCTGGTCGGCCGGCCCCGACCCGGCGGACGTGGCGGCGGCGGACTTCTACGACACGCTCCTGAACCGCCTGTTCGCCGACCCGGTACTGCTCGGCCGCTATCCGGACGGCCTCGGCGAACTGATGCCGGGCGACGTCGAGGCGGACCTGGGGATCATCGGGGAGCCGGTCGACTGGTACGGCGTCAACTACTACGCGCCGACCCGGGTGGGCGCTCCGCAGGGCACCGAGACCGAGTTCGGCGGTGTCCGCATGCCGGCCGAACTCCCCTTCTCGGTGAGGGAGATCGAGGGGTATCCGGTGACGGACTTCGGCTGGCCGGTGGTCCCCGAGGCCCTGACGGAACTCCTCACCACCTTCCACGCCCGCTACGGCGACCGGCTCCCCCCGGTCCTCATCACCGAGAACGGCTGCTCCTACGAGGGCGTCGACGACCAGGCCCGCATCGTCTACCTCGACGGCCATGTCCGCGCCCTGCACCGGGCGGTGGAGGCGGGCGTGGACGTGCGCGGCTACTTCGTGTGGTCCCTGCTGGACAACTTCGAGTGGGCGGAGGGCTACACCCGCCGCTTCGGCCTGGTCCACGTGGACTTCGAGACCCTCGAACGCACCCCGAAGGCGTCCTACGGCTGGTTCCGGGAGCTGCTGCGCGAGCAGCGCCGGTGAGCCCCCGCCCGCGTCAGAACCCCGGTCGCCGCGGCCGCTTCGGATCCCGCTGCCGGTCCCTGGCGACCTCGACGTGCAGGTCGAGGCCGCATCGGCCTGCACCCCGCCGCGCGGCGGGGCGCCGAGGAACACCTCGACCTGCCGGCACGACGTGCTGCCGACGCCCCTCGGCCGCTCACCGGAACACCCGCCCGCGTCAGAACCCCAGTCGCCGCAGCTGCTTCGGATCCCGCTGCCAGTCCTTCGCCACCTTGACGTGCAGGTCGAGGAAGACGGGGGTGCCGAGGAGGGCCTCGATCTGCTGGCGGGACTTGATGCCGACGTCCTTGAGGCGTTTGCCCTTGGGGCCGATGACGATGCCCTTCTGGCTGGTGCGCTCGATGTAGAGGTAGGCGTGGATGTCGAGGAGGGGCTTGTCGGCGGGGCGGTCCTCGCGGGGCAGCATCTCCTCCACGACCACGGCGATGGAGTGGGGCAGCTCGTCGCGGACGCCCTCCAGGGCGGCCTCGCGGATCAGCTCCGCCACCATGACCTGCTCGGGCTCGTCCGTCAGGTCGCCCTCGGGGTAGAGGGCGGGGCCCTCGGGCATCAGCGGGATCAGCAGGTCGGCCAGCAGGTCGACCTGCTTGTCCGTGGTCGCCGACACCGGGACGATCTCCGCCCAGGTGATGCCCAGCTCCTGGCCCAGCCGGTCGACGGCGATGAGCTGCTCGGCCAGGGTCTTGCTGTCCACCAGGTCGGTTTTGGTGACGATGGCGACCTTGGGGGTCTTCTTGATCCCGGCGAGTTCCTTGGCGATGAAGCGGTCACCGGGGCCGAGCTTCTGGTCCGCGGGAAGGCAGAAGCCGATCACGTCGACCTCGGCCCAGGTGGTGCGGACCACGTCGTTCAGCCGCTCGCCGAGCAGTGTGCGCGGCTTGTGCAGGCCGGGGGTGTCGACGAGGATCAGCTGCGCCTCGGGGCGGTGGACGATGCCGCGCACGGTGTGCCGGGTCGTCTGCGGCCGGTTGGAGGTGATCGCCACCTTCTGTCCGACCAGAGCGTTCGTGAGGGTGGACTTGCCCGCGTTGGGGCGGCCCACGAAGCAGGCGAAGCCGGCCCGGTGGACAGCTTCGGCGGGCTGCTCGGATGACTGGGTACGAACACTCATGCCGCCCATTCTCCCTGATCCCCAAGACCCCTCCGTACCACCCGCCCGCACCGGTCCGGACACCCCACCGGTCCGGACACCCGACGGGGCGCCCGGACCGTTGAGGACTGGGGAGTGGGACCCGGGGAGTGGCGGCCGGGGATCAGTCGAAGACGAACGGGCCCGGCGCCTGCGGTCCGGTGGCCGTGCAGGTGATGGTGATGAAGCCGAACGCGGTCACCTTCAGCGTGCCGCCGAACGCCTCCAGGCTGTCGCCGGACGCCACGGTGCCGGAGAGCGGGCCGACCTCGAGGGCGGCCCCGGTCGCCATGGCCGGGTTCTTGGTGCCCTTGAAGACGGCGGTGCCACCGCCGGCCTTGACCAGGGTGAGCTGCGAGACGAGCGAGTCCTTGCTGATCGCGAGGGGCGCGGTGACCGCGGAGGTGTTGATGGTGACGGTGGCGGACGTGCCGCTCTGGGTGGCCGTGAGGGTGGCGGCGCCACCGCCCCAGCTTCCGCAGTCGGCGTTGAGGGTCGCCGTCCCGGGGGCGACGGCGGCGGCGGAGGGGGCGAAGGCGAGCCCGCAGGTCGCCACGGCGGCGACCAGGAACGCGCCGGTGCCGGTTCGTGTGCCTCTCATGGAGTCCGGTTCCCTTTCCGTGGGGGGGGAGTGCTCGGGCAGGGGGGAGCGGTGACGCTGCACGAGACGAAGGGATCCGGCGGGCCTGGTCGGACGGCCCGCCGGAGACAACGGTTCCATTGATGCGCGGGGGGCGAGACGGCGACAAGGTGGAAATCCGGCCTATTTACCGCCGGTAACACCTGTGGGGGGGCATCCCGTGGGGGATCACCCCGCGGCGAGGGTCTCCCGGACCGTCCCGTCCGGGCCGGCCAGCAGCACCGGGGTCCCGGGGCCGCCGAGGTCCCGTACCGCCGCGAGGTCCGCGGCCGGCACCGACTCCTCCGTCGTCACCACGGCCGCCGCCTCCAGCGACTTCGCCCCGGACGCCACCGCCATCGCCACCGCCGTCTGCAGGGCGGTCAGCCGCAGGGAGTCCAGGGCCACGGTCCCCGCGACATAGGTCCGCCCGTTCTCGTCCCGTACGGCGGCCCCTTCGGGCACACCGTTGCGGGCCCGCGCGGAACGGGCCAGGGTGATGATCTTGTGGTCCTCGGGGTCGAGCGCGCTGCTGTCGGTCATGGACCCGAGCATACGGAGCCCGGCTCAGGGGCGGTCGAGGCGGAGCCGCTCCGCGCGCGGCAGCCCGGCGACGACCAGGTCGTAGGAGTCCTCGACCTGCTCCCGGACCAGCCCGTCGGGAAGCTCGCCGTCGACGGTCACCGTGTTCCAGTGCCGCTTGTTGAGGTGCCACCCCGGGACGATCAGGCCGGGGTGCTCGGCGCGGAGCCGGACCGCGTCCTCCGGGTCGCACTTGAGGCTGACCGTCAGGGGCCGCGCGTCCAGGGCGGTCAGCGCGAAGACCTTGCCCAGCACCTTGAAGACCGAGGTCTCCGGGCCGAACGGGAAGTCCTCCACCGCGGCCTCGAAGGAGAGGCAGAGGCCGCGCAGGTCCTGTGGGGTCATCGCGTCGGCTCCTCCTCGACCCGGGACGGGTCCACCGGCTCCCCCGGGTCTCCCGGCGCCACCGGCTCCACCAGCACGGTGACGATCTTGTTGCGGCGGCCGGCCGCCGCCTCCGCCGTCAGCCGCAGCCGGCGCTCGTCGGGCAGGCCGACCACGGCGGACGCGCCCGCGATCGGCACCCGGCCGAGCAGCTTGGCGAGCAGTCCGCCGACGGTCTCCACGTCCTCGTCGTCGTACTCCTCCAGGCCGTACAGTTCGCCGAGGTCGGTGATGTCGAGACGGGCGGTGACCCGGTAGCGGTCCTCGCCCAGCTCCTCCACCGGCGCGATCTCCCGGTCGTACTCGTCGGTGATCTCGCCGACGATCTCCTCGAGGATGTCCTCGATGGTGACGATGCCGGCGGTGCCGCCGTACTCGTCGATGACGACGGCGACGTGGTTGCGGTCCTTCTGCATCTCGCGCAGCAGATCGCCGGCGTTCTTGGTGTCGGGCACGAAGAAGGCGGGCCGCATCGCCGTGGAGACCAGTTCGCTCTCCGCGTCCCGGCTGATGTGCGTCTTGCGGGCCAGGTCCTTCAGGTACACGATGCCGACGATGTCGTCCTCGCTCTCGCCGGTCACCGGCATCCGGGAGAAACCGGAGCGCAGGGCGAGGGTGAGGCTCTGGCGGATGGTCTTGTAGCGCTCGACCATCACCAGGTCCGTCCGCGGGACCATGACCTCACGGACCAGGGTGTCCCCCAGTTCGAAGACCGAGTGCACCATGCGGCGCTCCTCGTCCTCGATCAGCGACTCCTGCTCCGCGAGGTCGACCAGCGCGCGCAGTTCCGCCTCGGAGGCGAAGGGGCCGCGCCGGAAGCCCTTGCCGGGGGTGAGCGCGTTGCCGATGAGGATCAGCAGGGACGGGATCGGCCCCATGATCCTGGCCAGCGGCAGCAGCACGTACGCCGCCACCGTGGCCGTGTTCATCGGGTGCTGGCGGCCGATGGTGCGCGGGGAGACCCCGACGGCCACGTACGAGACGAGGACCATGACCGCGATGGCGATCAGCAGCGCCTCGGCGGTGCCGTCGAACTGCCTCAGGCAGGCGTAGGTGACCAGTGCGGCGGCGGCCATCTCGCAGCCGACGCGGACCAGCAGCGCCACGTTGAGGTAGCGGGTGGGGTCGGCGGCGAGCTTCGCGAGCCCGGCGCTGCCCCGGCGGCCGGAGCGCACGGCCTCCTCGGCGCGGAAGCCGGAGACGCGCGCGATGCCCGTCTCCGCGCAGGCGAACAGCCAGGCGACGACGATCAGGGCGACCGCGCCGAGGACGAGTCCGGGACTCATGACACGGTCGGGGCGGGGGACGGGCCGGTCATCCCCTTCTCCGCGCGCCAGCCGTCCACGATGGCGGCCTGCAGGCCGAACATCTCGGCCTTCTCGTCGGGTTCCTCGTGGTCGTAGCCCAGCAGGTGCAGCACACCGTGGACGGTGAGGAGTTGCAGCTCCTCGTCCATGGTGTGCCGCGTCGGCGCCTCGGCGCCCTGCCGGGCGGCGACCTCGGGGCACAGCACGATGTCGCCGAGCAGGCCCTGCGGGGGCTCGTCGCCGTCCTTGGACGGCGGCCGCAACTCGTCCATCGGGAACGACATCACGTCCGTCGGGCCGGGCAGGTCCATCCACTGGATGTGGAGCTGTTCCATCGCCGCGGAGTCCACGACGATCACCGAGAGCTCGGAGAGCGGGTGGATGCGCATCCGGGTGAGCGCGTAGCGGGCGATGTCGAGGATCGCCTGCTCGTCGACCTCGGTTCCGGACTCGTTGTTGACGTCGATCGACATCTGCTGTTCGGTCTACTTCCCCTTGTGCCCGGACTTGCCCCGGCCGCCGTTCTTGTGCGTGCCGTTCTGGGTGCCGTGCTCGCTGTCGTACTGCTCGTACGCGTCGACGATACGGCCCACCAGCCGGTGGCGTACGACGTCGTGCGACGACAGCCGGGAGAAGTGGACGTCCTCGACGCCCTCCAGGATGTCCTGCACCTGGCGCAGGCCGGACTTGGTCCCGCTCGGCAGGTCGACCTGGGTGACGTCACCCGTGATCACTATCTTCGAGTCGAAGCCGAGCCGGGTGAGGAACATCTTCATCTGCTCGGGGCTGGTGTTCTGCGCCTCGTCCAGGATGATGAAGGCGTCGTTGAGCGTCCGGCCGCGCATGTACGCCAGCGGGGCGACCTCGATGGTGCCCGCCGCCATCAGGCGCGGGATGGAGTCGGGGTCGAGCATGTCGTGCAGGGCGTCGTAGAGCGGACGCAGGTACGGGTCGATCTTCTCGTAGAGGGTGCCGGGCAAAAAGCCCAGGCGCTCTCCGGCCTCGACCGCGGGGCGGGTCAGGATGATGCGGTTGACCTGCTTGGACTGCAGGGCCTGCACCGCCTTGGCCATGGCGAGGTAGGTCTTGCCGGTACCGGCGGGACCGATGCCGAAGACGACGGTGTGCTTGTCGATCGCGTCCACGTAGCGCTTCTGGTTGAGCGTCTTGGGGCGGATCGTGCGGCCGCGCGAGGACAGGATGTTCTGCGTGAGCACCTGGGCCGGGGTCTCCTGGCCGTCGCTCTCCCCGTTCTCGCTCGCCTTCAGCATGGCGATCGAGCGTTCCACCGCGTCCTCCGTCATCGGCTGCCCGGTGCGCAGCACCAGCATCATCTCGTCGAAAACGCGCGAGACGAGGGCCACTTCGGCGGCATCGCCGACCGCGCTGATCTCATTGCCCCGGACGTGGATGTCGGCCCCCGGGAAGGCCTTCTCGATCACGCGCAGCAGGGAGTCGCCGGAACCCAGCACGGTCACCATGGGGTGTTTGGCCGGGACGGTGAACTGCACTCTCGCCTGTTCCTGCGCGGAGGTCTGAGCTGTGGGTGTCTGAGTCATGGGCCGGCGCTGAAGGCCTGCGATTCCTCCTCGTCAGGGCCGCGCAGCTGAGGGCGGCCTCGCGTCTCCCAGGGTACGACGCGGCGGTGACAACACCGTAGGCCTTTTCCCCGCGGGGTGGTTGCGGACGGGTGGGGGCCGGGTGAAGGGCGGGGGCGGAGGTCAGGCGGACCGGCCGAAGCCGATGGTGGGGACCGCCCTGCGCAGGGGCCAGGGGCGGACCAGGCCGTCGGGGATCAGGTCCGCGAGGAACGCGTACCGGCTCAGGGCGGCCGGGTCCTGGCCCTCGACGGACTGGACCTCGCGCCACCAGGCCGCGACCTCCGACCAGCCGGGCGCCGACAGGGAGCCGCCGAACTCCTGGACGGAGAGGGCCGCGGTCAGGCCGGCGAAGCCGAGGCGGTCGGCGAGCGGCCAGCCGGCCAGGCTGCCGGTGACGAAGCCCGCCACGAAGACGTCCCCCGCGCCGGTCGGGTCGAGGGCCTCGACGGCGATGGCGGGCACCTCGGCGCTCTCCCCGGTGCGCCGGTCCACGGCGTACGCCCCGTCCGCGCCGAGGGTGACCACCGCGACCGGCACGTGCTCGGTGAGGGCGTGCGCGGCGGCGCGGGGGCAGTCGGTGCCGGTGTAGCGCATGGCCTCCTCGGCGTTCGGCAGGAACGCCTCGCAGTGCCGCAGGTCGGGCAGTGCGGCGAGGTCCCACCGGCCGGTGTCGTCCCAGCCGACGTCGCCGAAGATCCTGGTCCCCTGCCGCGCGGCGTGGGCGATCCAGCGCTCGCTGCGGCCCGGGGCGAGGGAGGCGACCGCGCCCCGCGCGCGGGGCGGGCGGGGCGACAGGTGCGCGCCGGGCGGGGGCAGCTTGCCGCTGCTGGAGGCCGGCCGGTGGGAGGGCTCCTCCGGGGGCGGTTCGTGGCCGTGGGTGACCATGGTGCGCTCCCCCTCGTAGGCCATGGAGACGGTGACCGGGGAGTGCCAGCCGGGCACGGTGCGCGACGCGGAGAGGTCGATGGCCTCGCCCTGCTCCAGGGCGTCCCAGCAGTACTCCCCGTAGTGGTCGTCGCCGAAGGCGGCCGCGAGGGAGGTGCGCAGGCCGAGGCGGGCGAGGGCGGTGGCCATGTTGGCGACGCCGCCGGGGCTCGACCCCATCCCGCGCGCCCAGGACTCGGTCCCGCGCACCGGGGCGGAGTCGAGCCCGGTGAAGACGATGTCGAGGAAGACGGTGCCGGTGAGGTAGACGTCCCAGGGCGGGTCGTCGGGTGTGCGCAGCGCGGCGAGCGGGTCGACGTGGGGCGCGCCGTGCGCCCCCGCCGGGGTCCCGCCGTGGCTGATGACGCCCCGCGTGGTGCTGTCGGTGACTGCCTCTCCGAATGACGTGGTGGACGCCTTCACGATGCGCTCCCTGGCCTGGTGCGGTTCCGGCCAGTGTGCACCAACCCACCGACGACACGGACGACCCGCCGCCCGTCACGGCCGTCACGTCCGTCACGTTCGGGTGCCTCTCACCTCACCGGCTCACCGCCGGCTCACCAGCGGGGCGCCGTCGGGGCGATCCACTCGGGGTCGGTGACCCGCATGGCCGCCGCGTCGTCGCGGTCGCGGAGTGCGCCGTCGTCCGCCAGCCACCGCCGGTGCAGGGCGGCGAGCCGGTCGTGGTCGAGGGTGACGCCGAGGCCGGGGGCGTCGGGCACCCGCACGGCGCCGTCCTCGAAGGCGAGGCGTTCGGTGAGCACGTCCTCGGACTGCCACGGGTAGTGGGAGTCGCAGGCGTGGTGCAGGTTCGGCACGGTGGCCGCGACGTGGGTCATCGCGGCGAGGCTGACGCCGAGGTGGGTGTTGGAGTGCATGGAGACGCCCACGCCGAAGGCCCGGCAGACGGCGGCGAGGTGCAGCGTGTTGCGCAGTCCGCCCCAGTAGTGGTGGTCGGAGAGGACGACCTGGACGGCGTCCGTGGTGAACGCCTCCCTGATCTCGGGGAAGGTCGTCACGCACATGTTGGTGGCGAGCGGCACTCCGGTGCGGGCTGCGACCTCGGCCATGGCGGGGGTGCCGAGCGTCGGGTCCTCCAGGTACTCCAGGAGCCCGCCGACCTCCTCGGCCACCCGGACCGAGGTCTCCACGGACCAGGCGCCGTTGGGGTCGAGCCGCAGCGGGTGGCCGGGGAAGGCCTCGGCGAGGGCGCGGACGGCGGCGATCTCCTCCTCGGGCGGGAAGACGCCGCCCTTGAGCTTGAAGGAGGTGAAGCCGTACCGCTCCTTGAAGGCACGGGCCTGCGCGACGACGCCGGCCGGGTCCAGGGCGGCGCCCCAGTCGTCCTTCTCGGCGGCGACGCCCTCGGGGTGCCCGGCGTACCGGTAGAAGAGGTACGCGCTGTACTCCACGGCGTCGCGGACCTTGCCGCCGAGCAGTGCGTGCACGGGCAGTCCGAGCGCCTTGCCGAGGGCGTCGAGGCAGGCCACCTCGAAGGCGGAGGCGATGGACAGCCGCAGCTTGTCGGCGGTCTGCACACCGCGCAGCCCGCCGACGTCGACGGCGTCCTCGACCCGGGAGGCCGCCACGGAGACCTCGTCCAGGAGCACGAAGAGGCTGTTCACATCCGTGACCTGGCGTCCCTTCAGCTGCTCGGCCAAGGGGCGGGCGAGTTCCAGGTACTTGGTGTCGCCGTAGGTCTCCCCCACGCCGGTGGTCCCGTCCGCCGTGACGATCTCGACGACCAGCCGGGGTGTGTACGGCTGGTGCACCCCCTGGGTGTTCAGCAGCGGCGGGTCGGCGACCAGGATCGGCGTGAGCCGCACCTCGGTGACGGTCAGGTCGCGGGCGGTCGGCACGGTCACGGGGCAGCTCCTACGAGGTCCAGGCCGGTGGCGGGCGGGGCCGACGGGCAGGGGCGCCGTCCCCGTCGTCGCCGCACCGGGACCCGCCCGCGCCGTCTCACCGTACGAACGTCATCCACGCATGGGAACAGAGGTTAGGCAGGTGAACAGACCCCGTCAATGGGAAGGACGGGAGCCGCGGGAGCCGCGGGAGCCTACGGGAAGACGTAGGCCTCCACCTCGGCGAGGTAGCGCGCCCGGCGTTCCTCGTCGTCGTCCAGGAACGCGGCGAGGAAGGAGTTGCGGGCCAGTTCGCGCAGCCGCTCCGGGCCGAGGCCGAGGGTGTCGCGCACCGCGTCGAAGTTGTCCCCGGCGTAGCCGCCGAAGTAGGCCGGGTCGTCGGAGTTCACCGTGCACAGCAGGCCGGCGTCGAGCATCGCGGGCAGCGGGTGGTCGGCGAGGGTGTCCACGGTGCGCAGCCGGACGTTGGACAGCGGGCACAGGGTCAGCGGGACGCGGTCCCGTACCAGCCGCTCCACCAGCGCCGGGTCCTCCGTGCAGCGCAGTCCGTGGTCGATCCGTTCGACGCCGAGGACGTCCAGCGCCTCGGTGATGTACTCCGGCGGCCCCTCCTCACCGGCGTGCGCCACCCGCCGCAGTCCGAGCGCGGCGGCCGCCTCGTACACCTCGCGGAACTTCGCCGGCGGATGTCCGACCTCGGCCGAGTCGAGGCCGACCCCGGTGATCCGGTCCAGGTGGGGCTTGGCGGCGTCCAGGGTCGCCAGGGCCGACTCGGCGGACTCGTCCCGCAGGAAGCACATGATCAGCCGGGTCGAGACGCCGTGCGTCCGCTCGCCGCGTTCCAGTGCCCGCCACAGCCCGTCGACCACCGTGTCCATGGCGACGCCCCGGGACAGATGGGCCTGCGGGTCGAAGAAGATCTCCGCGTGCCGCACGCCCTGGGCGGCGGCGCGGGCCAGGTAGGCGTCGGCGAGGTCCTCGAAGTCCCGCTCGGTGCGCAGCACCGCCATCAGTTCGTAGTACAGGTTCAGGAACGACTGGAGGTCCTCGAACCGGTACGCCTCACGCAGGGCGTCGGTGTCGGCCCAGGGCAGTGCGACGCCGTTGCGCGCGGCGAGGGCGAAGGCGAGCTCGGGCTCGAGGGTGCCTTCGATGTGAAGGTGCAGTTCGGCTTTGGGTACGGGCATCGAAATATCGTACGGCGATCTCACCGACGCTTCGGAAGCGGCACCCGCAGCAGATCGCGCGCCACGGTCAGCTCTCCCCGGTACCCGGCGGCCCGCGCCTGCCGCTCGAACTCCTCCGGGTCGCCGTAGCGCTGGCTGAAGTGGGTGAGCACCAGGTGCCGCACGCCCGCGTCCCGCGCCACCCGGGCCGCCTGGCCCGCCGTCAGATGACCGTGCTCGACGGCGAGTTCCTCGTCCTCGTCGAGGAACGTGGACTCGATGACGAGCAGGTCGCAGCCCTCGGCCAGCGCGTACACCCCCGGGCAGAGCCGGGTGTCCATGACGAACGCGAACCGCTGGCCGCGCCGCACCTCGCTCACCGCCTCCAGCGGGACCCCGTCGAGCGTGCCCTCGCGCTGGAGGCGGCCGACGTCCGGGCCCTCGATGCCGTGCGCGGCGAGCCGGTCGGGCAGCATCCGCCGCCCGTCGGGTTCGACCAGCCGGTAGCCGTACGACTCCACGGGGTGCGACAGCCTCCGTGCCTCCAGGGTGTACCCGGCGGTGCGGGCCAGCGGGCCGTCGGCGCCGACCGGCGCCTCGGTGATGCCGACCGTCTCGCGGTAGGCGGTGGCGTAGCGCAGCCGGTCGAAGAAGCGCTGCCCGGAGCCCGGGTAGTGGGCGGTGACCGGGTGCGGGACCCGGTCGAGGTTGATGCGCTGGATCACTCCGGCGAGACCGAGCGAGTGGTCGCCGTGGAAGTGGGTGACGCAGATCCGGTTCAGGTCGTGCGCGGCGACCCCGGCGCGCAGCATCTGGCGCTGGGTGCCCTCGCCGGGGTCGAACAGGATGCCCTCGCCGTCCCAGCGCAGCAGATAACCGTTGTGGTTGCGGTGGCGGGTGGGGACCTGGCTGGCGGTGCCGAGCACCACCAGTTCGCGCACGGACAAGGAGCCGCCTATCCGGGGGGCCACTCGAGACCGCGACCGCCCAGGACGTGGGCGTGCGCGTGCCAGACGGTCTGCCCGGCGCCGCTGCCGGTGTTGAAGACGACGCGGTGGCTCTCCAACTGCTCCTGGTCCGCGACGGCCTGCGCCTCGCGCAGGACGTCCGCCGCGACCTCGGGGGCGGCCGCGGCCAGGGCCGCCGCGTCCTTGTGGTGCGCCTTCGGGATGACCAGGACGTGCGTCGGCGCCTGCGGGTTGATGTCGCGGAACGCGACGGTCGTCTCCGTCTCGCGGACGATCGTCGACGGAACCTGCCCGGCGACGATCTTGCAGAACAGGCAGTCGTCCTGCGGTTCCCCTGCCATGGGTGTGCCTCCTCGCCCGGTTGCTGCCCGGTTGCCGCCCGGGGGATGCCCGGGTGATCGCCTACCCGGGCATCGTATCCGTCACACCGTCGCGCCGGCCGCTTCGGTCACCTCAGCCGCTTCGGTCACCTCGGCCGCTTCGGCTTCTTCGGCTGTCTCGGTTTCCTCGGTTGCTTCGGCCGCATCGGTCGCCTCCCTCAGCTCGGTCGCGTCGGTCACGTCGGTCAGGACAGCGTCGGCGGCGTCTTCGCCGGTGTCTCCTCGAGCGCCGCCAGCGCCAGCCGGACCGCCTCGTCCAGTTGCACGTCCCGCCCCGCCGCGTGGTCCTGCGGTCGCTGCACCACCTCGACGTCCGGGTCCACGCCGTGGTTCTCCACGCCCCAGCCGTACCCCTCCAGCCAGAAGGCGTACTTGGGCTGGGTGACGAGGGTGCCGTCGACGAGCCGGTAGCGGCTGTCGATGCCGATGACGCCGCCCCAGGTGCGGGTGCCGACGACCGGGCCGATGCCGAGCGCCTTGATCGCCGCGTTGACGATGTCGCCGTCGGAGCCGGAGAACTCGTCGGCGACGGCGACCACGGGACCGCGCGGCGCGTCCTGCGGGTAGCTCTCCGGGCGCATGCCGCGCGGCAGGTCCCAGCCGACGATCCGCCGGGCCAGCTTCTCGACGACGAGCTGGGAGGTGTGCCCGCCGCGGTTCTCCCGGACGTCGACGATCAGGCCCTCGCGGGTCACCTCGACCCGCAGGTCGCGGTGGATCTGGGCCCAGCCGGGGGCCTGCATGTCGGGCACGTGGAGGTAGCCGAGCCGACCGCCGGACAGTTCGTGGACGTGGGCCCGCCGGTCGGCGACCCAGGCGTGGTAGCGCAGCGGCTCCTCGTCGGCGACGGGGACGACCACCGCGTGCCGCGTCTCCCCGCCGCCGGCCGGGGAGACGGTCAGCTCGACCGGTTTGTCCGCGGTGCCGACCAGCAGCGGCGCCGGTCCGGTCACCGGGTCGACCGGCTGTCCGGCCACGGCGACGATCGCGTCGCCGGTGCGGATCGCGACGCCGGGCGCGGCCAGCGGGGAGCGGCCCTGCGGATCGGAGGTCTCCGCGGGCAGGATCCGGTCGACGCGCCAACTGCCGTCCTCGTGACGGGAGATGTCCGCGCCGAGCAGGCCCTGCCGGGCGCCGCCGCCGTGGCCGCCGCCCGGGGTGACGTAGGCGTGCGAGGTGCCGAGTTCGCCCTGTACCTCCCAGAGGAGGTCGACCAGGTCGTCGTGGGTGGCGAGCCGGTCGAGGACGGGCCGGTAGCGGTCGAGGACGCCGTCCCAGTCGACGCCGTTCATGTCCGGCCGCCAGTAGTTGTCCCGCATGATGCGGCCGGCCTCGTCGAACATCTGCCGCCACTCGGCGGCCGGGTCGACGAACTGGCGCACCCGGTCGAGGTCGACGGTGATGTTGCCGTCGCTGTCGTCGTCGTTCGGCGCGCGCCGGTCGCTGGGGACGACCTTCAGCCGCCCGTCGGTCCACAGCAGCACCCGCTTGCCGTCGCCGCCGACCTCGAAGTGGTCGGCGTCCACGGCC
The DNA here is from genome assembly GCF_053604275.1 of Streptomyces sp. NPDC004051. NCBI lineage: Bacteria > Bacillati > Actinomycetota > Actinomycetes > Kitasatosporales > Streptomycetaceae > Streptomyces > Streptomyces sp. NPDC004051. Next base: position 69,176 of record NZ_JBSGHG010000011.1, read on the forward strand.
AGGTGCTCGAGGCGCTGCTGGGCGAGGTCGTAGCGCTCCAGTTCGGTCTTGGGGTCGGGGTCGTCGGGGGTGGCCCTGGAGGCGCCGAGCACACCGCGCACCGGGTGCCGCAGCCACAGCACCCCGTCCTTGGCGGCGCGCAGGTTGGAGTAGCGGGCGGCCTCGACCGGGAACGGCACGATCCGGTCGGCCAACCCTTCGAGGTCGATCCGGGTGGCGGGGGTGCCCTCGCTGTCGGGGGTCTCGTCCCGGTCCGGTGTCTGGAAGGGGCGGCCGTGCCGCTGCGGGCCGAACGGGGACGGGGTCGTCGCGGCGAGGGTGATCAGGTGCGGGCGGGCGCTCTCGACGAAGGCGAGGTCGAAGACGAACTCGTCGTAGACGGGGTCGAAGGAGCGGGTCGACAGGAAGGCGAGGTGCTTGCCGTCGAGGGTGAACGCGGGCGCGTAGTCCTGGAAGCGCAGCGGGGTCGCCTCGGTGACCGTCAGGCCGGCGGTGTCGGCGATCCTCAGCTGGCTCAGCGGGCGGGGGCCGGGGTGGGACCAGGCGAGCCAGGCGGAGTCGGGCGAGAAGGTCAGCCCGGAGACGTCGCCGTGTTCGCTGCGGTCGACCTCGCGGACCTCGCCGGTCTCCCGCTCGACGAGCAGGAGGCGGCCGTCGTGCGAGGCGACAGCGGCACGGCTGCCGTCGGGCGCCATGGCGAGGCCCAGGACGCGGCCGAGCCGCCCGGCGGCGATCCGGTGCGGTGTGGCTCCGGGGGCGAGGCCGGTGGCGGGGGCGAACTCCAGGGCGTCCTCGCCCTCGGCGTCCGTGACCCACACCACCCACTCCTCGCCGTCCACGCGGAAGGTGCGCGGGCGGCGGGCCCGTACACCGGGGGTGGCGGCGAGCGCGCGGGCCGGGCCGGCGCGGTGGGTGACCCAGTGGACGGTACCGCGCACGCAGACGGCGCTGCCGCGCGCGGTGTGGTCGGGGGAGGCGGAACCGAACCAGCGGGCGGCGTTCACCGGGAACGGCTGGAGGTCGGTGCGCTGCCCGCCCAACCGGATGTCGAGCAGGCGCGGTTCGGCCCCGTCCAGGTCGTCGAGGATCCACAGCTCACCGGCGCAGGAGTACACGACGCGGGTGCCGTCGGTGGCGGCGTGCCGGGCGTAGAAACCTCCGAGGGGGGTGTGCCGGCGCAGGTCGGACCCGTCGGCGAGGGAGGAGTACAGGGCGCCGGTGCCCTCGTGGTCGGAGAGGAAGCCGACCCTGTCACGTACCCACAGCGGGTGCTCGATGTTCCCGTCGAGGTCGCCGTGCAGCCGGACGAACTCCTCCGGGCCGTCGGCCGGGGCGCCGTCGCCGCCCTCGCCCCCGGTCTCCCGCGCGATCCACAGCTTGCCCGCCGTGCCGCCCCGGTACCGCTTCCACCAGGCGGCCTCGCGGCCCATCGTCGCGGACAGCAGGACCGTGCGCGGCCCGTGGGCGACGTCGCCCACGGGGCCGTACGGCAGGGTGGTGGCGGGTCCGCCGTCGAGGGGGATCGCGCGGGCCCAGGTGCGGCGCAGGCTGGCCTGGCCCTGGGTGCTGAGCGCCAGGACCTTCCCGTCCGGGGTCCAGCCGCGCACCTGGGTCTTCGCACTCCCCCAGTACGTCAGACGCCGTCCGGGGCCGCCCTCGACGGGGGCGATGTGCACCTCGGGGGCGCCGTCCCGGGTGGAGGTCCAGGCGACGGTGGCGCCGTCGGGCGAGATACGGGGGAGCGTCACCGGCACGTTGTCGGCGCTCACCCGCCAGGCCCGGCCGCCGTCGAGCGGGGCGAGCCACACGTCGTCCTCGGCGGTGAAGGCGACCAACTCGCCGTACGGATGCGGGAACCGGAGATACGCGGCGGGGGCGACCGATGCAGACTGTGTCACTCGATCACCCTATGCACGCGGGGTCGGCCTGGACAGAGGTTTGGATCACTTGCCCTCGACGGGGCGACAGGACGGGTACTGCTCGCACCACACGGTCGTGGTGACCGTCACGGTGACGGTGGGCCGCGGGCCGCGGTGCGTGGGTTCGCCCACCGCGGGCGGGCTGGTGGCGTCGCAGTCGCCCAGGCCGTCGACCCGGAACCACTGCTTGCCGTCCACTTTCGCGGTGATGTCCCCGCGCACACAGGCGCCTTCGACGGCATGGGTGATCTTCCCGGTGACGGTGATCTCCTTGCCGTCCTCGGTCTCCCCGTCGCAGTCCACGGTGGCCACGGTCTTTTCACTCGCGGGCGGCGAGGACGCGCCGTCCTGGTTCCCGTAGGAGGCGGTGCAGCTGAGCCAACGCACCCCTGCCTTCTGCTGGTTGAGCTCTCTGGTGACCGTCTCGTCGGTCGTGTGCGCCACCGCCGCCGTGCCGACCGAACCCGGCTCGCACGCCACGGCCCCGCCCACGGCGACCACGACGAACCCGACGGCCGGCACTGCCCGCCGCCACCGCGTCCCGCCCCGAACCCGCCTCGATGCCCCCATGTCCGGCAGCCTGCCACCGCCCCCACGCGTGACGGTAGGGCGCATACGGCCACTCCTCACTACCGTGGAGCGATGCGCAGCGAACGCCGGATCAGACGACTCGTCGTGGACGACACCGCCCCGGGCGGAACGACCGCCTACCTGTGGTCGGTGCGTCATCGGCACCACACCGGCGAGCCCTGCCACGAGGTGCTCGCACTGACCCGGGAGGGGACGACGACCACGACCCACCTGGTGTTCCGGGGCGGCGAGGGCCGTTTCGTCCCCGACGGTTTCCTGCACTCCGGGGCTGTGGCCCTCGGCGGGCACGCGGCGCTCAACCTGCACGAGCCCGGTGTCGTACGGGCCTTCGTCGACGAGGCGGTCCGGCGCGGGCTGCTCGGCGGGACCGCGGAGCTGGACGGCTGGGACCTGTTCCCGGCGGTCGCCGCCGCCCGCGCGGCGGACCGCTGACGGCCGGCCGCGCGGCTGACGGCGAACGGCCGGCCGGGGGTGTCAGGACCAGCGGCCCGTGCGGGCCAGCAGGACGGCCGTGGCGGCGGTGCCCGCGGTGGAGGTGCGCAGGACGCTGCGGCCCAGGCGGTAGGGTGCGGCGCCGGCCTGCGCGAAGAGCGCCAACTCCTCCGGCGAGACCCCGCCTTCGGGGCCGACGACCAGCACGATGCTGCCGGTGGCGGGGAGTTCGGCGGTCGCCAGGGGTTCGGTTCCGCTCTCGTGGAGCACGGCGGCGAAGTCGGCTTCGGCGAGAAGTGAGGCAACCTGCTTGGTCGTCGCCGCGTCCGCGACCTCGGGGAAGCGCGCCCGGCGGGACTGCTTCCCGGCCTCCCGGGCCGTCGCCCGCCACTTGGCGAGGGACTTCAGCCCGCGCTCGCCCTTCCACTGCGTGATGCAGCGCGCCGCCGACCACGGCACGATCGCGTCGACGCCGACCTCGGTCATCGTCTCCACGGCCAGCTCGCCCCGGTCGCCCTTGGGCAGCGCCTGGACGACGGTGAGCCGGGGCGACTCCACGGGCTCCTCGACGACGTCCCCGAGGCGCACGATCAGCCGGTCCTTGCCCTCGGTGCCGGTCACCTCGCCCTCGGCCCTGCGGCCCGCGCCGTCGGTGAGGACGACGCTCTCCCCGGCCCGCAGCCGCTTCACGGAGACGGCGTGCCGCCCCTCGGGGCCGTCGAGCACATGGTGTCCGGAGCCGTCCGTGCCGAAGTCCTTCACCACGAAGACCGGCGCGGTCATGCGGCACCTCCTGCCAACAACTCCGCCCGGGCGGTCGCGAGTTCGGCGACCAGCACCTCCACCAGCTGCCCGGCGGGCAGCTCCCGGGCCATCCGGTGGCCCTGTCCCGCCCACAGGGCCATGCCCTGTGCGTCCCCCGCCTTGGCGGCGGCCTTGCGCAGCGGCGCGGCGAGATGGTGGACGTCCGGGTAGGCGGCGGGCGCGTACGGGCCGTGTTCGCGCAGGAACCGGTTGACCAGGCCGCGGGCCGGGCGTCCCGAGAAGGCTCGGGTCAGTTCGGTGCGGACGTACAGGGGGTCGGTCAGCGCCCGCTTGTGCAGGGCGTGCGCGCCGGACTCGTGGGTGGCGACGAAGGCGGTGCCGAGCTGGGCCGCCCGGGCGCCGGCCGCGAGCACCGCGGCGATCTGGCTGCCGCGCATGATGCCGCCGGCGGCGACGATCGGGATGCCCACCGTCTCCCGCACCTCGGCGACCAGGGACAGCAGTCCGATGCCGGAGCCGTCGTTCTCCGGGAGGTCCCGGTGGGTGCCCTGGTGGCCGCCGGCCTCGACGCCCTGCGCGATCACCGCGTCGGCGCCCGCCCGCTCCACAACCCGCGCCTCTTCGGCGGTGGTCGCGGTGACCAGGGTGAACGTGCCGACGCGGCGCAGGGAGTCCAGGACCTCGCGGGTCGGCACACCGAAGTGGAACGACACCACCGGCACCGGGTTGTCGAGCAGGACGGCGAGTTTGGCGTCGTAGCCGTCGTCGCGGCCGCTGTCCGGGTCGCCGAGCTCGGTCTCGTACCAGGAGGCCTCGCCGGCCAGCTGGTGGGCGTAGACGCCGACGGCGGCCGGGTCGGGGGTCTCGGGCTGGGGCATGAAGACGTTGACGCCGAACGGGTGGCCGGTCAGTCCGCGCAGCTGCTTGATCTCCTGGTACATCCCGTCCGCGGTCTTGTACCCGGCGGCCAGGAAACCGAGCCCGCCCGCCTCGGAGACGGCCGCGGCCAGCTGCGGCACGGAGACACCGCCCGCCATGGGGGCCTGCACGACGGGGTGCGGAAGGAGATCGGTGAGCGCCAAGGACATGACGGCATGTTGCCACGTCCTTCGGACATCTCCGAATCGGGGCTTAACCGGCCCTTGCCCTTGGCGCGGGCCGTGTCCGGGGCATCTCCGGGGCAGTTTTCGGGGAGCTCCGGAACGCCTTCCGGGGTGCCCCCGGAACGCCTTCCGGGGTGCCCCCGGAACGCCTTCCGGAGCACCGCGGGAGCCGTTCCCGGCCCCCGCGCGCAGCACCCCGTCGGTGTCGTCCGTCAGCGCCCGTCGAAAGCGTCCTTCAGCCGGGAGAACAGCCCCTGCCGCCCCGGCCGGCTGTGCTCACCCGGGGAACGACCCCCGGGCCCCCGGCACCACCACCGACGCCCGCTCAGCGCCCGTTGAAAGCGTCCTTCAGCCGGGAGAACAGCCCCTGCTGCCCCGGCTGGAACTGGCCCAGCGGGCGCTCCTCGCCGCGGAGCTTGGCGAGCTCGCGCAGCAGGCGTTCCTGTTCGGGGTCGAGCTTGCTCGGGGTCTGCACCTCGACGTGCACGACGAGGTCGCCCCGGCCGCCGCCGCGCAGATGCGTGACGCCCCGGCCGTGCAGCGGGATCGACTGGCCGGACTGGGTACCGGGCCGGATGTCGACCTCCTCCATGCCGTCCAGCGTCTCCAGCGGCACCTTGGTGCCGAGGGCGGCCGCCGTCATCGGGATGGTGACCGTGCAGTGCAGGTCGTCGCCGCGCCGCTGGAAGGTGCTGTGCGGCAGCTCGTGGATCTCCACGTACAGGTCGCCGGCGGGACCGCCGCCGGGGCCGACCTCGCCCTCGCCGGCCAGCTGGATCCGGGTGCCGTTGTCGACACCGGCCGGGATCTTCACGGTCAGGGTGCGGCGGGAGCGGACGCGTCCGTCGCCGGCGCACTCCGGGCACGGGTTCGGGACGACGGTGCCGAAGCCCTGGCACTGCGGGCAGGGGCGCGAGGTCATGACCTGGCCCAGGAAGGACCGGGTGACCTGCGAGACCTCACCGCGGCCGCGGCACATGTCACAGGTCTGCGCGCTGGTCCCGGGCGCGGCGCCCTCACCGCTGCACGTGGTGCACACGATCGCCGTGTCGACCTGGATGTCCTTGGTCGTGCCGAACGCGGCCTCGTCCAGCTCGACCTCGATCCGGATCATCGCGTCCTGGCCGCGGCGGGTGCGCGAGCGCGGACCGCGCTGCGACGCCGTGCCGAAGAACGCGTCCATGATGTCGGAGAAGTTCCCGAAGCCGCCCGCTCCGAAGCCGCCCGCGCCGCCGCCGGCCCCGGCCTGCTGGAGCGGGTCGCCGCCGAGGTCGTAGACCTGCTTCTTCTGCGGGTCCGACAGCACCTCGTAGGCGGCGTTGATCTCCTTGAACCGCTCCTGGGTCTTCGGATCCGGGTTGACGTCCGGATGCAGCTCGCGGGCGAGCCGCCGGAAGGCCTTTTTGATCTCCTCCTGCGACGCGTCGCGGCGCACGCCGAGTACGGCGTAGTAGTCCGTGGCCACTACGACTCCGCCAGGATCTGTCCGACGTACCGTGCCACTGCGCGTACCGCTCCCATCGTTCCCGGGTAATCCATGCGGGTCGGACCGACCACGCCGAGCTTGGCAACAGCCTCGCCGCCCGAACCGTAGCCCACCGACACCACTGAGGTGGAGTTGAGTCCCTCGTGGGCGTTCTCGTGACCGATACGCACGGTCACGCCCGGATCCTTCGCCTCGCCCAGCAGCTTGAGGAGCACGACCTGCTCCTCGAGCGCCTCCAGCACGGGCCGGATCACAAGGGGGAAGTCATGTCCGAAGCGGGTCAGATTGGCGGTACCGCCGATCATCAGCCGCTCCTCGTTGTCCTCGACGAGCGTCTCCAGGAGGGTGGAGAGCACGGTCGAGACCGTACCGCGCTCCTCGGGGTCGAAGGCCTCGGGGAGATCCTCGACGAGAGACGGTACATCGGTGAAACGTCGGCCCGCGACACGACTGTTGAGCCGCGCCCGCAGATCCCCCAGGGTCGCCTCGCCGATCGGCGCCGGACAGTCGATCATGCGCTGCTCGACCCGCCCGGTGTCCGTGATCAGCACCAGCATGGCGCGCGCGGGCGCCATCGGGAGCAGCTCCACGTGCCGCACGGTCGAGCGGGTCAGCGACGGGTACTGCACGACGGCGACCTGCCGGGTCAGCTGCGCCAGCAGCCGCACCGTGCGGGCCACGACGTCGTCCAGGTCGACGGCGCCCTCGAGGAAGTTCTGGATGGCGCGCCGCTCGGGCGCGGTCATCGGCTTGACCCCGGCGAGCTTGTCCACGAAGAGCCGGTAGCCCTTGTCGGTGGGGATGCGCCCGGCGCTGGTGTGCGGCTGGGCGATGAACCCCTCGTCCTCCAGGGCCGCCATGTCGTTGCGCACGGTGGCCGGGGAGACGCCCAGCTTGTGCCGCTCGGTGAGGGCCTTGGAGCCGACGGGCTCCTCGGTTCCGACGTAGTCCTGAACGATGGCGCGCAACACCTGGAGCCTGCGTTCACTGAGCACGGCGCACACCTCCAGAAGCCTTCCGCCCGGTCCGTTCCCTGATGTCCTGGCACTCTTCGCACGCGAGTGCCAGACGTCCCCGCCCAGTGTACGGCCGGGGGGTACACCCCGGGCAAGGCCGGTCCCACACCGTCGTGCCGGGCGGTCCGTGGACGGTTAGCGTCGCGGTATGGCGGTGACTTGGGAAGAGTCGGGGTGGGAACGGCTGGCGCCGGGAGTGGGCCGGCGCCGGTTGCCGGTGTGGGACTGCACGGCGGGGCTCGTCGTCGGCGCGGGCACGGCGCTGCTCGTGGACGCCGGTTCGAGCCTGGGCGAGGGCGCCCGGTTGCGGGCGCAGGCGCAGGCGCTCGCCGGCGGGCGTGTGACACATCTCGCGCTCACCCACCCCCACTTCGACCATGTGCTGGGGGCGGCGGTGTTCGCGGGCGCGGAGGTGTTCGGCGCGGTGGGCCTGGACACGGCGCTGGCGCGGGGCGGCGAGGAGCTGCGCGCGGACGCGGAGCGCGAGGGCCTGGACGCGCGGGCCGCGGAGGAGGCCGTGGACGCGCTGACACTGGTCCGCCCCCGGCACCTGGTGTCCGGCGAGTGGACGCTCGACCTGGGCGGCGGACGGCAGGCGCTCCTCGCGAACGTGGGCCCCGGCCACACCGCCCACGATCTGGCGGTGCTGGTGCCCGGCGACCCGGAGGTGGTCTTCTGCGGCGACCTGGTGGAGGAGTCCGGCGATCCGCAGGCCGGCCCCGACGCCGTCCCCTCGCGGTGGCCGGCCGCCCTGGACCGGCTGCTCGCCCTGGGCGGCGAGGACGCGGTGTACGTGCCCGGTCACGGAGCGGTGGTGGACGCGGCGTTCGTACGGGCCCAGCGCGACGCCCTCGCGGCTCGTTTCGGCGTGTCGGGCTGACCCTTCGGCCGAACGGGGGCCCGCTTCTCCTATCGTCATCGGAATGCGCCCGTACTCCCCTGACCTGACCCCCGGATGGAAGAAGTCCCGGCCCGTCCCCGAGGTCCCGGCCGAGCCCGGTCTGGTGGTGGAGGAGCCCGGCAGCGGATTCTGCGGCGCGGTGATCCGCTGCGAGGCGGGCACGGTGACCCTGGAGGACCGCTTCGGCAAGCACCGGGTCTTCCCGCTGGAGCCGCGCGGCTTCCTGCTGGAGGGCCGCACGGTGACGCTGGTGCGGCCCGCCGCGGGCCCGGCGCGGCCGACCCGTACGGCATCCGGTTCGGTGGCCGTCCCGGGCGCCCGCGCGCGGGTGGCGCGCGCCGGGCGCATCTACGTCGAGGGCCGCCACGACGCCGAACTGGTCGAGAAGGTGTGGGGCGACGACCTGCGCGTCGAGGGCGTGGTCGTGGAGTACCTGGAGGGCGTCGACGACCTGCCCGCGCTCGTCGACGCGTTCGCGCCGGGCCCGGACGCCCGGCTGGGCGTCCTGGTGGACCACCTGGTGCCGGGCTCGAAGGAGTGGCGCATCGCGGAGTCGGTCACCGGCGAGCACGCCCTGGTGGTGGGCCACCCGTACATCGACGTCTGGGAGGCGGTGAAGCCGTCGTCCCTGGGCATCGAGGCATGGCCCCGGGTGCCGCACGGCCAGGACTGGAAGACGGGGGTCTGCCGGGCACTGGGCTGGCGCGTGGCCCACACCGGGGAGGCCTGGCGGCGGATCCTCGGCGCGGTGCACTCGTACAAGGACCTGGAGCCGGCGCTCCTGGGTCGGGTCGAGGAACTGATCGATTTCGTGACGGCCCCGTCCTGACCCACCCAGCCGGTTTCGCCCCGGCGGGGCCGGCTTTCAGCCCGTCCGGCGATTGAGGACGAGGCCGTTCAGGCCGATGGGGGGGGGTCCGGGGGCGCAGCCCCCGGGGACGGGAAGGGAAGGGGCGGCGGGGGCGAAAAACCTCCCCCCGGCACCCGCTCAGTCCACCAGGTCCCGCACCACCGCGTCCGCCAGCAACCGCCCCCGCAGGGTGAGCGCCGCACGCCCCTCGTCGTACGCTTCCTGCCGCAGCAGCCCGTCCGTCAGGGCACGGCGCGCCGCCGACAGCCCCTCCGCGCGGAGAAGAGCGAGCGGAACCCCTTCCTCCAGCCGCAGCTCCAGCAGGATCCGCTCCACCCGCCGGTCCTCCTCGGAGAGGAGCTCCCGCCCGGCCCCCGGCGACCGCCCCTCCGCCAGCGCCGCCGCGTACGCGCCGGGGTGCTTCACGTTCCACCAGCGCACCCCGCCCACGTGCGAGTGCGCCCCGGGGCCCGCGCCCCACCAGTCCGCGCCGCGCCAGTACAGCTCGTTGTGCAGGCAGCGTCCCGCTTCGGAGGTGGCCCAGTTCGACACCTCGTACCAGGCGAAGCCGGCCGCCGACAGGGCCTCCTCGGCGATCAGGTACCGGTCCGCGTGCACGTCGTCGTCGGTCATCGGCACCTCACCGCGCCGGATGCGGCGGGCGAGCTGCGTGCCCTCCTCGACGATGAGCGCGTACGCGGAGACGTGGTCGGGTCCGGCGCCGAGGGCCGCGTCCAGCGAGGCCCGCCAGTCGTCGTCGGACTCGCCGGGGGTGCCGTAGATCAGGTCGAGGTTGACGTGCTCGAAGCCCGCCGCCCGCGCCTCGGCGACACACGCCTCCGGGCGGCCGGGGGTGTGGGTGCGGTCGAGGACCTTCAGCACGTGCTGCCGGGCGCTCTGCATGCCGAAGGAGATCCGGTTGAAGCCGCCCGCGCGCAGGGTCGCCAGGTAGGCCGGATCGACCGACTCCGGGTTCGCCTCGGTGGTGACCTCGGCGTCCGGTGCCAGCCCGAACTCGTCGCGGATCGCGCCCAGCATCCGTACGAGGTCCTCGGCGGCCAGCAGGGTGGGGGTGCCGCCGCCGACGAACACCGTGCGGACCTCGCGCGGGTCGTCGCCGAGCACCTTGCGGGCCAGGCGGACCTCGTCGATCAGGGTCTCGGCGTAGTTGTCGCGGGAGGCCAGCACTCCGCCGCTGCCGCGCAGCTCGGTGGCGGTGTAGGTGTTGAAGTCGCAGTAGCCGCAGCGGGTCGCGCAGTACGGCACGTGCAGGTAGAACCCGAGGGGGCGGCCCGCGGCGCCGGTGAGCGCGGACGCGGGCAGCGCGCCGTCGGTGGGGACGGGCTCGCCGTCGGGGAGTGCGGAAGGCATGTGCTCCATTGTCCCGCACCCGGCCCGTGGGCCGGTCAGTCCGCCTGGAGCACCAGCAGGGCGAGATCGTCCGCCGGCGGCCGCGCCCCGAACTCGTGGACCAGCCTGCTGATACGTTCCGCTATCCGGTCGGCGTCCAGCCCCGCGCAGTCGGCCAGCGCGGTGGCGAGCCCGTCGCCGTCGTCGAACTGGCGGGAACCGGAGCGCCGCTCGGTGACGCCGTCGGTGACGCAGAGCAGGGTGTCGCCGGAGCGCAGCTCGAAGGAGTCGCTGGTGTAGGTGGCGTCCTCGACGACCCCGATCAGGGTCTGCGACCGGGCCACGGCACGGACCGTCCCGTCGGGCGAGAGCAGCAGCGGCAGCGGGTGTCCGGCGGAGGCGAGGGTGACCCGGGCGCCGCCCTCGACGAGGGTGAGTTCGCCGTAGAGCAGGGAGAGGAAGCGGGTCTGGGGGCCGTCCCCGGGAGCGGTCGGGCGGGCGCCGGCGGCGACGAGCGCGCGGGCGGCGGCGTCGGCGGCCTCCGTGGCGTCGTCGAGGAGCAGTTGGTTGAGGCGGTCCAGGACGTCGGCGACGCAGTAGCCCTCGCGGGCGAGCAGCCGCAGCCAGGGTCGGACCAGTCCGATGACGACGGCGGCCTCGGGGCCCTTGCCCTGGACATCGCCGACGGTGAAGCACCAGCGGCCCGGTCCGGCGGGGAACAGGTCGTAGAAGTCGCCGCTCGGTCCGCCCTTGTCGAAGGGCTCGTAGACGAGGGCGGACCGCACGCCGGGGATCTCGGCGACGGCGCCGGGCAGCAGCCCGCGCTGGAGCACGGCGCTGATGGTGGCCTGGCGGGCGTACTGCCGGGCGGCGCCGATGGCGAGCGCCACGCGCCGCCCGAGGTCCTCCACCAGCCCGGTGACCTCGTCCGGGAACCGTCCGATCCCGGCCCGTCCGATCACCAGCGTCCCCAGCGGCCGGCCACCGGCGACGAGCCGGTAGGCGAGGGCGGTGCCGGGGCCGGTGTCCTCCTCGCGGCTCTCGGTCAGGTGGAGCGCCTTTTCCGGCCAGGGGTAGACGACCGGTCCGGTGCTCAGCGGATCGGAGGGGGGCGGCGGCTCCTGCTCCAGCACCCGGCTCAGTGCCTCGACGCGGCTCTCGTCGGCGTGCCAGACGCGGGCGAGGCGGGGTCCGTCGACCCGTGCCCCGTCGCTCCGGTCGGCGTGGCCGGTGGTCTCGTCCTCGAGCCACACCGCGCACCAGTCCGCCAGCCGCGGCACGATCAGCTGCCCGGTGAGCGCGGCGACCAGGTCCTCGTCCAGCTGCCCGGCGAGCAGATCGGACGCCTCGGCGAGGAAGGAGAGCGCCCCACGCCCCAGCCAGGCCCCGTCCCGCCGGTACGGCCGGGGTGAACGCCACTCCTCGCCGTCGGGCTCCGCCTCCCAGACGTACGCGTCGAACGGAATGCCCGCGCTCTCCGCCCCCTGCTCTCCTTCCGCCCCTTCCTTCGCGTACTCCGTGCCGTCCGCCGGCAAGCTCCCTCCGCCGGGGATCCGGGCCCAGACGGTTTTGGCGCCGGGCCGGTAGGTGATCCCCCAGGCCTCGGAGAGCGCGGCGACCAGGCGCAGGCCGCGCCCGTGCTCGGGGCTCTCGTAGGGCGGTGCCTCCGGCTCGCCGCCGTGCGGGGCGCGGGAGGGGTGGCGGTCGGTGACCTCGACGACGAGGGCGCCGGTCTCCTCCTCGAGGCGGCAGGTCAGCCGTACCTCGGTGCCGGCGTGCACGACGGCGTTGGTGACCAGTTCGCTGGCGATCAGCGTGGCGTCGTCGCCGGCCCGGGTGGTGAGGTGCTCGGCGCCGGGCAGGGCGTGCTCCGTCCAGTCGGCGAGCGCCGTCCGCACCAGGGCCCGCGCGGTGCCCGGCGCGAGGGAGCCGCCGGACAGCGCCGCGTCCACCCGCGCGCACGCCCGCGCGGGCGCCTCCGGGACGGCACGCGGGGTCTCCCGTTGCGTCGGAATGGCCCTCATGGGCAGCTCCCCGGGCAGTTCGTACGAATACACCTCGATCAATGCCGCCAGGGTGACAGACCGACCCCGCCCATAAGCAACGAGTTACCGAAGTGGACCCCCGAGAGCAGGAACAGTGCTAAGCGCACAGCCCACGACCGGCCGAAAACCGATCAGTTCCGCACAACACCGGTCCCCCGCCCTCCGAGACCCCGCCATCGAAGATCCCGCCATCGAAGATCCGAAAAATATATTGCGCAAATTAAGCTTCATACCTACGGTGAGGGCATGGCACCGAAGCGCGAACCCGAGCAGATCACCGACCTGTCCCGGCTGAAGGCGTTCACCAACCCCCTGCGGATGCAGCTCTACCGGCTGCTGTACGTCGCGGGCACCGCGACCGCGTCCCAGCTCGCCGAGCAGGTCGACCAGGCACCGTCGCTGGTCAGTTACCACCTGCGCAAGCTCGCCGAGCACGGCTTCGTGACCGAGGCGAGCGGCCGGAGCACCGACGGCCGCGAGCGGTGGTGGCGGGTGGCGTCCGAGGAAGGCTGGGGCTTCCGCAACTCGGACTTCGCGGACACCCCCGAAGGGTCCGCCGCCGTGGGCGCGGTGACCCGCGGCATCCTCGACACCCGCACCGCCCAGTACCGCGCGTATCTGGACCAGACGGCCGCCTGGGGCAAGGCGTGGACGGACGCCTCGTTCAGCTCCGAATGGATGCTCGACCTGACCCCCGCCGAACTCGCCGAGATGAGCGACGAGCTCGAGGCGCTGGCCCGCCGCTGGCGGGAGCGCGGCAGGCTCGCCCAGGCGGCCGGCGACACGGCGGACCGCGAGCACGTGTCCGTGCACCTCTACGGCTTCCCGTTCCGGACCTGACCCCGCCGTCCCCGACTCCTGGAGCCCGCCATGACCACCGCGGAGACAGCCCCGCCCGAACGCGCCACCCCACCGGCCCACCGCGACGGCAACGTGCTGCGCTGGCTCACCGCGTACACCGCATCCCTCGTCGGTGACGGCGTGTACTTCGTCGCCCTCGGCTGGTCCGCCCAGAAGGCCGCCGGCCCCACCGAGGTCGGCCTCGTCATGGCCGCCGCGGCGCTGCCGCGGGCGTTACTCATGCTGGGCGGAGGTGTGCTGGCCGACCGCCTCGACCCGCGCCGCGTGCTCCTCGGCAGCGACGCACTGCGCTGCCTCCTCGTCCTCTCGGTGGCCGCCGCGATCGCGCTGACCGCACCGGCCCTGTGGCTCCTGGTCGCGGTGGCACTCGTCTTCGGGGCCGTGGACGCGCTGTTCGTGCCCGCGATCGGGGCCCTCCCGCCGCGGATCACCAGCGCCGACCAGCTCGCCCGGGTCGCCGGCATGCGTTCCCTGTCCGTGCGCCTCAGCCAGATCGCGGGCCCGCCCCTCGGCGGGCTGGCCATGGGGCTCGGAGGCGCGGCGGCCGCTTTCACCGTCGCGGGCCTCCTCTTCGCGCTGTCCCCGCCGTTCCTGCTGACGACGCGGATACGGCCCCTCCCGGAGCGAGGCGAGGAGCAGCCGGAGCCCGGCACGGCCTGGAAGGACCTCCTCGACGGCCTGCGCTACATACGCCGCCACCGCCTCATCGGCCCGCTCGTCGCCGCCGGTGCCGTCTGCGAGCTGGGTCTGACCGGCACGCTCAACATCGGCATGGTGCTCCTCAACGCCGAGCGCGGCTGGGGCCCTTCCGGCTACGGCTGGATCATCGGCGGCTTCGGCGCGGGAGCGGCGGCCGGTGCCGCACTGCTCACCATCGCCGGCTGGCTGCCCCGCGCCGGCCTGGTGCTGGCCGGAACCCTGCTCGTGGCCTGCACGGGAGCGGCCACCATCGCCCTGGTCCCGGCTCTGTGGACCGCCGTGGTGCTGGCGGTGGTCATCGGACTGAGCGCGGGCGTCTTCGGCAGTCTGAACAGCACCCTCCTACAGGCCGCGGCGGACCCCGCCTACCTCGGCCGGGTCACCTCCGTCGTCATGCTCACCATGGTCGGCCTCGCACCCCTCGGCTACCCGCTGGTCGGCGCCGCCGTCGGAGCCTGGGGCACCGCCCCGGTGTTCATCGGCTGCGGCGCCTTCGCCTCCCTGGGCGTCGCCATCACCCTGGCCTCCGGCCCGGTCCGACGGACCGAACTGCCCCGGCGTACCCGCACGGTGTGACCACCCGGGCCCACCGGCAGCAGAAAGGCGCCCGCCGACTGCTCACGCCTTTCAACAAGGCAGCCGCCTGCGGCCCGACCGCAAAAACAGCCGCTGCCTGGGTGGACGCCTGCCCCGGACGGGACACCCCTTCCCAAAGCATGAGCACTTCGGCCATTTCTGTCCGCAGAGCGCTCATTTGAGCGCTCACGTGACACCTGCCCGCCGACTGCTCACACTTTTCGACCTCGCCTTCGACCGACTCCGCGAGCAACCCGGGGCCATGCCCGAGGAGATCCCGGGCCTGCTGGAGCGGCCGGCCGAGGTGCCCGACCCTCGCGATCCGCACCGTCCACGCGGTCACCGGCCTCACTGCGGAACAGGCCGCACCCGCCGAACCCACCCGGCTGATCCGCAGCTACCGGAAGATCGAAGCCCTGCACCACGCCCAGGACATGACGTCCGGGACATGACGTTCGCCGAGGACGTCTCCCAGCTGCGAACCGGCTCCGCGCCCCGCGCCACGGCGACCTGGCGCAACCTCGCCCTCGGCGCCCTTCGCCTCGCCGGGAAGAGCGGCATCGCCGCCGGCCTCCGGCACAACGCCCGCGACGCCGGCCGACCACTCGCCCTCCTCGGACTCACATGATCACGAAACAGACCTCACGCGACCATGCCAGGGCCCTGTGCCCCCCCGTAACCTTGATCTGGGGCACAGGCCGACCTCGCCGAGGTGAAGGAGATGCTCGATCTTTCCTCCGCGCTGTCCGGTGTTCCGCCCGTACGGGGCCGGGCGCCATGGCCCCATCACGAATACGTCAAGGGCTGGGGTGTCTTCGGACTCCCCTTCGATTCCGGTCACGTACTCGCGCTGCGTGTCTTTCCGGAGAACTGCTTCGGTCCCTACCGCACGTTGTGGCATCGCGCCCCGAACGGCAGTTGGTCGATTCACGTCGACGGGCCCCGGCTGGACACCGCGTGCCCCAGGTACTACGGCGCTGCCTGCGACCGAACAGGTCATGCCCGGATCGGGCTCACGTGGGCAGGTCCTGCCACCTTGCGGGTGACGATGGATTCCCCCTCCCTGGACTGGACCCTCACCGCCTCCGCGACACGACTCCTCGGTCTCCTCAACGGCATCAGCGGGGCGCTGCCGCTCGCCACCTGGCGCCCTCGACTCCTGGTGCGGGCTCGCGAGCGTCTGGCCCGTGCACTGGGAATGGGGCACCTCCAGCTGTCCGGCACGATGCCGAGCGGTCACACCGGAACGCTCATGCCCCAGCGGATGTACTTCGTCGACGACTCGCATGCCACGTTCGACGGCGTCGACCTCGGGCGTCCGGTCCGGCTGAGGGAGAACCCGCACATCGGTGACGTGCCCCTGCCGGCCCGCGGCGTTCTGGCCATCGGCCAGGCGGTATGGGAGATTCTCGACCCGACGGAATACGAGCGCACTCGCACCGAGGCCGCCCGGGATCTCGCCATACCGGGAGAAGAGAGTCCGTGACTGTTTTCGACAGGGTGAATCGGGTGCAGACGGAAGATGAGCACTGAGAGCCGTCGACGACTTGTCTGGCACAAAAGCAGCTACAGCGGCAACGAGGGTGGCGAGTGTGTCGAAATAGCCCTTGCCCCGGGAACCGTCCACATCCGTGACTCCAAGGACGCGAGCCGACCGCACTTCTCCGTGCCCGCGGCCGGCTGGTCCGCGTTCGTGAACTTCGCGGTGGGCCACTGATCCGCACCAGGCATGTCTGAAAACGCGTGAGCACTTCGGCCGGAACTGTCCACATATCGCTCGTTCGAGCGCCCAAAGGACATGGGGCGGCTGACTGCTCACGCATTTCAGCAGCACCCGGAAGGGGCGGGTTCCCGGACCTGATCGATCCGGGAACCCGCCCCCGTGTTCATGCCCTACGGGGTTGTCCCCTGCGGGTCACGCCTCCCGCGCACCCGTGTACATCTCGTCGATGAGGTGCTTGTACTCGCGCTCCACTACCGGGCGCTTCAGCTTCAGGCTCGGGGTGATCTCGCCGTGCTCGACGTCGAGGTCGCGCGGCAGGAGGCGGAACTTCTTGATGGTCTGCCAGCGCTGCAGGCCCTGGTTGAGCTGCCTGACGTAGCCGTCGACCATCTCGACCGTGGCGGGCGCGGCGACGATGTCCGCGTACGGCTTGCCGCCCAGGCCGTTCTCGGCCGCCCAGGCCGTGAGCGCGATCTCGTCGAGGGCGATGAGGGCGGTGCAGTAGTTCCGGTCGGCGCCGTGCACCAGGATGTTGGAGACGTAGGGGCACACCGCCTTGAACTGTCCCTCGACCTCGGCGGGCGCGATGTACTTGCCGCTGGACGTCTTGATGAGGTCCTTCTTGCGGTCGGTGATGCGCAGGTAGCCGTCGGGCGACAGCTCGCCGATGTCGCCGGTGTGGAACCAGCCGTCGGACTCCAGCACCTCGGCGGTCTTCTCGGGGAGCCCGTGGTAGCCCTCCATGATGCCGGGGCCGCGCAGCAGGATCTCGCCGTCGTCGGCGATGCGGACCTCGGTGCCGGGCAGCGGCTTGCCGACGGTGCCGGTGCGGTAGGCCTCGCCCGGGTTGACGAAGGAGGCCGCGGAGGACTCGGTGAGGCCGTAGCCCTCCAGGATGTGGATGCCGGCGCCGGAGAAGAAGTAGCCGATGTCCGGGGCCAGGGCCGCCGAACCGGAGATGCAGGCGCGCAGGTTGCCGCCGAAGGCCTCGCGGATCTTGGCATAGACCAGCTTGTCGGCGATGGTGTGCTTCGCGGTGAGGCCGAAGGGGGCACTGGCGGTGCCGGTGCGGCGGAAGTTGTCCTGCGTGGCCTTGGCGTACTCGCGGGCGACCTCGGCGGCCCACTGGAAGATCTTGTACTTGGCGCCGCCGCCCGCCCGCGCCTTGGCGGCGACCCCGTTGTAGACCTTCTCGAAGATGCGGGGCACGGCCGCCATGTAGGTCGGCCGCACCACCGGCAGGTTCTCGATGATCTTGTCGACCCGGCCGTCGACCGCGGTGATGTGGCCGATCTCGATGTGGCCGGAGGTGAGCACCTTGCCGAAGACATGTGCGAGCGGCAGCCACAGGTACTGCACGTCGTCACCGTCGAGCAGGCCGGTGGCGGCGATCGCCTTCGCCATGTACGACCAGTTGTCGTGCGGCAGGCGTACGCCCTTGGGGCGGCCGGTGGTGCCGGAGGTGTAGATGAGGGTGGCCAGCTGGTCCTTGGTGATCGCGGCGACCCGCTCCTTGACCAGCCCGGCCTCCTTCTCGAGCCGGGCCGCGCCGCGGCGCTCCAGCTCGGCGAGGCTGATCACCCGGTCGTCGGTCTCGACGCCGGTCGCGTCGATGACCACGACGTGGCCGAGCTGGGGCAGCTCGGCGCGCTTCGCGACCGCCTTGGCCACCTGCTCGGCGTTCTCCGCGATCAGCACCCGGCTGTCGGAGTCCGAGAGGATGTACGCGGACTCCTCGATGTTCGTCTGCGGGTAGACCGTCGTGGTGGCGGCGCCCGCGCACATGATGCCGAGGTCGGCGAGGATCCATTCGACCCGGGTGGCGGACGCGAGCGCGACCCGCTCCTCCGGCTGCACGCCCAGCTCGATCAGACCGGCCGCGATGGCATCGACCCGTCGGGCGGCCTCGGCCCAGGTCAGCGACTTCCAGCCGTCGGGGCCCTCGCCGGTGGCGGACGGGACGGGATAGCGGTACGCCTCGGCGTCCGGTGTGGCGGCGACACGCTCCAGGAAGAGGGTCGCCACGCTCGGCGGCCGGTTCTCGATCAAAGTCAGTGTGTCGCTCAAGACATCCTCCGGGGCCCGCGACGGTGCGGCTGGCTCAGATGTGACTGGTGTGCGGCTGGTGATCGTTTCGGTTATCGGCTCGGTTCGGCTGGTGATCGACTGATTACACTCGTGTGACCTTGTTTAACTCACGAGTAACCGTCGGGCAGGGACAGACTAGAGCCCGACCGGCGGCTGCGTAAGGGGCCACGGCCTGTCACTTCGTACAGAGAGCCCGCTGGTCCGGTGGGCGACCGGACACACGGGGCCCGACGCGCCTGCGCGCGTCGGGCCCCGTTTCCGTCCGGCTCGCGGGCGCCCTTCGGCAGCCCCGGCGACCCCGGTTACTTCTTGCCCTTGCCCGAGCCCGCGCTGTCGTCGCTGGAGAGCACCGCGATGAAGGCCTCCTGCGGGACCTCCACGGCGCCCACCATCTTCATCCGCTTCTTGCCCTCCTTCTGCTTCTCCAGCAGCTTGCGCTTGCGCGAGATGTCACCGCCGTAGCACTTGGCGAGGACGTCCTTGCGGATGGCGCGGATGGTCTCGCGGGCGATCACCCGGGAACCGATGGCGGCCTGGACGGGCACCTCGAAGTTCTGCCGCGGGATCAGCTCCCGCAGCTTGGCGACGAGCCGCACGCCGTACGCGTACGCCTGGTCCTTGTGGGTGATCACCGAGAAGGCGTCGACCTTGTCGCCGTGCAGCAGGATGTCGACCTTGACGAGGGAGCTGCTCTGCTCGCCGGTGGGCTCGTAGTCGAGCGAGGCGTAGCCGCGGGTCTTGGACTTCAGCTGGTCGAAGAAGTCGAAGACGATCTCCGCGAGCGGCAGCGTGTAGCGGATCTCGACCCGGTCCTCGGAGAGGTAGTCCATGCCGAGCAGGGTGCCGCGCCGGGTCTGGCACAGCTCCATGATCGCGCCGATGAACTCGGTGGGCGCGAGGATCGTGGCCCGCACCACCGGCTCGTAGACCTCGTCGATCTTCCCCTCGGGGAACTCGCTCGGGTTGGTGACGGTGTGCTCGGTGCCGTCCTCCATGATCACGCGGTACACCACGTTGGGCGCGGTGGCGATCAGGTCGAGCCCGAACTCGCGCTCCAGCCGCTCGCGGATCACGTCGAGGTGCAGCAGGCCCAGGAAGCCGACGCGGAAGCCGAACCCGAGGGCGGCGGACGTCTCCGGCTCGTAGACCAGGGCCGCGTCGTTGAGCTGGAGCTTGTCCAGCGCCTCGCGCAGCTCGGGGTAGTCGGAGCCGTCCAGCGGGTACAGGCCGGAGAAGACCATGGGCTTGGGCTCCTTGTAGCCGCCCAGCGCCTCCTCGGCTCCCCCGTGCTGGCTGGTGACGGTGTCACCGACCTTGGACTGACGGACGTCCTTCACGCCGGTGATGAGGTAGCCCACCTCGCCGACGCCGAGACCGTCGGAGGAGAGCATCTCCGGCGAGTTCGTGCCGATCTCCAGCAGCTCGTGCGTCGCGCCCGTGGACATCATCCGGATGCGCTCGCGCTTGTTGAGCTGGCCGTCGATGACCCGGACGTACGTCACCACGCCGCGGTACGAGTCGTAGACCGAGTCGAAGATCATCGCGCGGGCCGGGGCGTCCTTGACGCCGACCGGGGCGGGGATGTCGGCGACCACCCGGTCGAGCAGCGCGTCGACGCCGAGCCCGGTCTTGGCGGACACCTTCAGCACGTCGTCGGGCTCGCAGCCGACCAGGTTGGCGAGCTCCTCGGCGAACTTCTCGGGCTGCGCGGCCGGCAGGTCGATCTTGTTGAGCACCGGGATGATCGTGAGGTCGTTCTCCATCGCCAGGTACAGGTTGGCGAGGGTCTGCGCCTCGATGCCCTGGGCGGCGTCCACCAGCAGGACCGTGCCCTCGCAGGCGGCGAGCGACCGCGACACCTCGTAGGTGAAGTCGACGTGCCCCGGCGTGTCGATCATGTTGAGGATGTGCGTGCTGCCCTTGTCGACGGTGGGCGCCCACGGCAACCTCACCGCCTGGGACTTGATCGTGATGCCGCGCTCACGCTCGATGTCCATGCGGTCGAGGTACTGGGCACGCATCTGCCGCTGCTCGACCACACCGGTCAGCTGGAGCATCCGGTCGGCGAGCGTGGACTTGCCGTGGTCGATGTGCGCGATGATGCAGAAGTTGCGGATCAGAGCCGGGTCGGTACGGCTCGGCTCGGGCACGTGGCTGGGGATCGCGGGCACGCAGGGTCCTGATTCTTGAGGCGTCCGCAGGGTCTGCGGTCTCGGGTCGGATCGATACGTAGCTTCCATCGTCCCACGGGTGCGGGGCGAGCTCCCCCGGGCGGCGCCTGCCGGGTGGGGACGCGGGACGGGTTTGGGCCGCCGATCGGGCCGCTGGTAGTGTGGGGAGCTGTGTCTCTTGCCCTCCTGGCACGGGGCACCGTCGGAAAGCAATCACCGGTGCGGGGCCCCTGCGGCCCGCGCCAGAACCTGTAGAGGCTCATTCGTGGCGAACATCAAGTCCCAGATCAAGCGGAACAAGACCAACGAGAAGGCCCGGCTGCGCAACAAGGCCGTCAAGTCCTCTCTGCGGACCGCGGTCCGCAAGGCTCGCGAGGCCGTCGCCGCGGGTGACGCCGAGAAGGCCGTCGAGTACCAGCGCGCCGCCGCGCGTCAGCTCGACAAGGCCGTCTCCAAGGGCGTCATCCACAAGAACCAGGCCGCCAACAAGAAGTCGGCGCTGGCGCTGAAGGTCGCGTCCCTCAAGGGCTGAACCACTCCTTGATCTGATCGGTCTGATCGCCGGAAGGACCCGGGCGGGCCCTCTCTCTCCGTCCCCGACCGGCACCCCGAGCTCGTACGCGGCCTGCGTTCGCCACGCGGGTACGGGCTCCGTGCTTCGACCGAGGACCCCGTCCGTCCCCCTTCCCCGGGGGGCGGGCGGGGTCCTCGGCTTGTATCGCCTCGTGTTGCCCTGGATCGCCTTGTATCGCCCTGGGGTCGCCCGCGCGGTTTGTGCGGCCGCCGGGCGTCCGGCGGGGCAGTGGAGCAGCGGCCCTACGCCCGGCCCCGCGACCGCGCCGCGCGCGCGATGGTGACGACCGCCTTCTCCAGGGCGTACTCCGGGTCGTCCCCGGCGCCCTTGACCCCGGCGTCCGCCTCGGCCACGGCCCGCAGCGCGACGGACACGCCGTCGGGGGTCCAGCCCCGCATCTGCTGCCGCACCCGGTCGATCTTCCACGGCGGCATGCCCAGCTCCCGCGCCAGATCGGCCGGTCTGCCGCCGCGCGCCGACAGCAGCTTCCCGATCGCCCGTACGCCCTGGGCCAGCGCGCTGGTGATCAGTACCGGCGCCACCCCCGTCGCCAGCGACCAGCGCAGCGCCTCCAGCGCCTCCGTCGCCCGTCCCTCCACCGCGCGGTCGGCGACCGTGAAGCTCGACGCCTCGGCCCGCCCGGTGTAGTACCGGCCGACGACCGCCTCGTCGATCGTCCCCTCGATGTCCGCCGCCAGCTGGGACACCGCCGAGGCCAGCTCCCGCAGATCGCTGCCGAGGGCGTCGACCAGCACCTGGCACGCCTCCGGGGTGGCCGATCTCCCGGCGGCCCGGAACTCGCCCCGCACGAAGGCCAGCCGGTCGGCCGGCTTCGTCATCTTCGGGCAGGCCACCTCCCGCGCCCCCGCCTTGCGCGCCGCGTCGAGCAACCCCTTGCCCTTGGCGCCGCCCGCGTGCAGCAGGACCAGGGTGATCTCCTCGGCGGGCGCCCCGAGGTACGCCTTCACGTCCTTGACGGTGTCGGCCGACAGGTCCTGCGCGTTGCGTACGACCACGACCTTGCGCTCGGCGAAGAGCGACGGACTGGTCAGCTCGGCGAGGGTGCCGGGCTGGAGCTGGTCCGGGGTGAGGTCACGCACGTCCGTGTCGGCGTCGGCGGCCTTCGCGGCGGCCACCACCTCCCGCACGGCACGGTCGAGCAGGAGGTCCTCCTGGCCCACGGCGAGCGTCACCGGGACGAGAGGGTCGTCTTGAGCTGTCTTCCTGGCCATCGCGACAAGCATCCCACGCACCACCGACAGCGACGGCTCCCGGCATCACGGTGCCACCGGGTCAGGGCTCCTCCCGCCAGCCTTCCCACCGGGCCGCGAACTCGTCCAGTTCGCCGGGGTCCAGCCGCTGCCCCTCGTCCCGCAGGACGACGAGCCACTGGGCGTCCTCGGCGTCGTCCTCACCCGCCAGCGCGTCGCGGACGAGCCGCGGCTCCTCGTCGACGCCGAAGCGCTCCCCGAGCGCCTCCGCCACCTCCTCCGCGGCATCCCGGTCGGGCAGCACCAGCACATGTCTCACATCGCTCACGCCAGCCATTGTGTCGGGCGTCAGCCCTCGGGCACGATCAAGGTCGGTTACCGGGGCGGCGGACGGTCTCGGACGCGCCCTGGCCATCTCAGTGGCGGCAAGGCGTCCTCCTCCCGCCGCAATCGCCGCTCCCCGAGCCGACGCCGGATCAAGCACACCGTCCCCGGGCCGAAGAACCAGCGGACCTGCCGACAAGCCCGCGGCAGCAAGGGTGGCAGGCCCTCCGGCTCCGGTCTCGATCTGCCGGAGGGAGCTAGTGGTACCCCTTTGCCCCGTCGAGCAGCTCCCGCACGATGTCCGCATGTCCTGCGTGCCGTCCGGTCTCCTCGACCAGGTGGATGAGTATCCAGCGGAGGTTGGCCTTGCCCGCGCGGTAGCCGGGGTGGCGACCCACGTCGTCCAGGGAGGCCGCGGCAACGATCTCGTCGCTCCGGGCGCACTGGGCCTCGTACTCCGCGAGCAGCTGCTTCAACGTGATGCCGTCGGTGCGCCAGTCGGCGTCCTCGTCCGTCTCGTCGAAGGACGGGTTCCGCGTCTCGTCGCCGCCGAGGAACACCACCTCCAGCCAGGTGTGCTCGACCCATCGCATGTGGCTGATGAGCCCGGCCATCGTCATCGCCGGCGAGGTGTGGATGACGGAGCGGTGCGCGTCCGCCTCGCTCAGTCCCTCGCACTTCCACCGCAGGATCTGCCTCTGGAGGTTCAGCCAGCCGAGGAGCGCGGTGCGCTCGTCGGCCTGGAGAGGGGGACGTTCGAGTGGAGGGGGCATGCCTGCGGACGCCAGCGTGCCCGGTCTCCGGCTGTCGCCACTTTTTCGGCTGCGTACGACCGTGAGCCCCGCCCTGCACCGGGCCCGGCGCGAACCGGGAAGTGTCTGCCTCTCAGTGCCGGGCCACGCGCAGGCCCTCCTTGCCGTCCTCGTCGCCGAGTACCGCGACCGTGCCGTCGCGGTCGGTTCGCAGGACCGCGGTGCCGGTGTCGCGGAGGGCGGCGAGTGTGGTGGGGGCCGGGTGGCCGTAGGTGTTGTCGCGGCCCGCGGAGATCAGGGCCAGCCGGGGGGACAGCCGGTGCAGGAGGCCGGGGTCCTGGTAGGCCGAGCCGTGGTGGGCGACCTTCAGGATGTCGACGTCGGCCAGGCGCCCCGCCGCGGGGGATCTGGCCAGGGCACGCTGGGCGGGCGGTTCCAGGTCGCCGAGCAGGAGCAGGCGCAGGCCCCCTGTCCGGACGAGCATGGCCACGCTGGCGTCGTTCGGGCCCTCCGGCTGCGGGGTCCAGGACTGCGGGGCCGCGGGCGCTGCGGACTGCCGGGGGCCCGGTGGGGGCCACACCACCTCCCAGGACAGGTCCCCCGTGCGCCGCCGCTCCCCGGCGACGGCACGCGTCATCGGCAGGTGCCGGTCGGTCGCGAGGCGGCGTACGAAGCGGGCCTGGTCGGCCGGTTCCTCCAGCCCCGTGGTCGCGATCTCGCCCACCGAGCGGCCGCGCAGCACGCCGGGCAGGCCCGCCACATGGTCGGCGTGGAAGTGGGTCAGCACGACCAGCGGGACGCGGGTGATGCCGAGGGAGCGCAGGCAGTGGTCCACCGGGGCCGGGTCCGGGCCGGCATCCACGACCACCCCGGTGTCCTCGCCCGCGGCCAGCACCATCGCGTCGCCCTGGCCCACGTCGCACATCACCAGCCGCCAGCCCGGTGGCGGCCAGCCCGTGACCACCCGGGTCAGCGGCGGTGGCCGCACCACCAGGAGCACCAGGAGCAGCGCGCAGACCGCGCACCACCAGGGGTGCCTCAAGAGTCTCCGGCCGGCCAGCAGCACGACGGGGGTGAGCGCCCCGAGCAGTGCCGCCCCGGCCCAGCCGCCCGGCCAGTCGACTCCGGCGCCGGGCAGCGCGGCCCCGGTCCGGGCGATCTGCGCGATCCACTCCGCGGGCCAACTCGCACACCAGGCGAGCGCCTTCGCCAGCGGTATCGCCGGCAGGGCGGTGGCCAGCGTCAGGAAGCCCAGCACGGTCGCCGGTGCGAGCGCGAACTCCGCGAGGAGGTTGCACGGCACCGCCACCAGGCTCACCCGCGCCGACAGCACGACGACCACCGGCGCGCACACCGCCTGCGCGGCGCCCGCGGCGGCCAGCGCCTCCGCGAGCCGTGGCGGCACTCCGCGCCGTCGCAGTCCGGTGCTCCAGCGCGGGGCGAGCGTGAGCAGGGCGCCGGTGGCCAGCACGGAGAGCAGGAAGCCGTAGGTGCGGGCCAGCCACGGGTCGTAGAGCACCAGCAGCAGGACGGCCGTCGCCAGCGCCGGGATCAGCGATCTGCGGCGGCCGGTGGCGAGCGCGAGCAGGGCGACGGATCCGCAGGCCGCGGCCCGCAGCACACTCGGGTCCGGCCGGCACACGATGACGAACCCGAGCGAGATCATCCCGCCGAGCAGCGCGGTCGTCCGCAGCGGGACGCCGAGGCGCGCGGCGAGACCACGGCGTTCGGCGTACTGCGCCAGGCCCGGCGGGCCGAGGAGCAGGGCGAGGAGGATGGTGAAGTTGGCGCCGGAGACGGCCAGCGTGTGGGTGAGGTCGGTCTCTCTGAACGCCTCTTCGAGTTCCGGGGTGACGCGTGCGGTGTCGCCGACGACCAGCCCGGGGAGCAAGGCCCGTGCGTCCGTCGAGAGCCCGTCGGTCGCCGTCCGCAGTCCGGCCCGCAGCCGCCCCGCCAGCCGCTGCGGCCCCGTCGGCTCCCCCACCGTCTCCGGTCCGTCCCGGCCCTTGACCCGCAGCACGGCCGCGAACCGGTCACCGCCCGCCGTCGCGGGCGCGAGCCGGGCCTCGATCCGCAGCCGGGTGGACGGCAGCAGCCCGAGCCACGGTGATTGTTCCCCGGCCGGGCGTGCGCGTTCGTCCGGCTCGCCGTTCCCGGCCGGACGCGCGTCGACCATCATCAGGACCGGGGCCCGGGTCGCCACCGCCGATCCGCCCCCGGTCGGCCCTGCCCGCTCCACCCGCCGCACGTCGGCCTCGATGAGCACCGTCGTCGGGGTCGGCCGGCTGCCGCCGGGCCTGGGCCGGGTCAGGCGGGGGTCGGAGGTGATCTCGACCTCGGCCGTCACGGTGGCGTACTCCCGTGCCAGCTCCGGCACCGGGCCGCGCCGCAGATCCGCGCCGTGCAGACCCGCCGAGCAGGCGGCAGCGGCGACGCAGAGCAGTACCGCGGCTCCGGAGAGACGGGCTCGCCCGGGCCCCGCCCGGCGGTTTCGCAGGGCGAGGAGGACGGTGGCCAGTGCCAGAGATGCGATCACGGTGCCCAGCACCCGGCCGGGCGGGGCGTGCAGCATCACCGCCGCCGTGGCCCAGGCCGCCAGCGCGGGCGGTACGAGCCGCAGGTCGGCCGGTCCCTCCTGGCGCGGGTGGGAGGCCCCGAGCCGCTTCCCGGAGGAGGCGTGCACGGGCAGCCGGGCGGCGGATTCCGTGGGAGCGGGTCCCGCGGGGGCGGGCCCCGCGAGGGCGGGCCCCGTCGTCCGGCTGCTCATGGCCGCACGAGATTCCGCAGGTCCGCGAAGCGGCGGTCGCCGATGCCGTTCACTTCCCGCAGTTCGTCCACCGAGCGGAAACCGCCGTTCCGGGTGCGGTACTCGATGATGTGCCGGGCCAGCACGGGGCCGACGCCCGGGAGGGTCTCGAGCTGGTCCGCGGTGGCGGTGTTGAGGGACACCGGTGCCGCGGGTCCGGCTCCGGCCGCCGTGCCGGCCGGAGCTCCCGGAACGGGTTCCGGGCCCGCCGCCGGCGCCGGGCCGCCGACGATCACCTGCTCGCCGTCCACCAGGAAGCGGGCCCGGTTGAGGCCGTCGGTCCTGGTTCCGGGGCGTACTCCGCCCGCCGCCCGCAGCGCGTCCGCGACCCGTGAGCCGGCCGGGAGACGGTGGACGCCCGGGTCACGCACCTTGCCGCCGACATCGACCACGATCTCGGGGGCCGCCGCACCCGTGGTACCCGGGCCGGCGGGTTCGCCGGTCCCGTCCGGGGCGACCGGCCGGCCCCCGTCGTGGGGTACGGCCGCCCCCACCACCTCCGGCGCCCGCACCGGCTGGGTCCGTCCGCCCCAGAAGTGCTGTGCGGCGAACCCCACGACCACCACGAGGAGCACCGACAGCGCGATCACGCTCCGCCGTTCCAGCCCGCACCGCGTCCGCACCCACAGCGGCAGCCGCTCCCGCAGCGCGAGCACCGTCCGACCGGCCTGCCGCCGCTCCCCCGGGGCCGGCGGGTCCGGATCCGTCATCGGGTCCGGAGCCACCGGGTCCGGGCCCGCGCCGCTCACGGCCCAGCGCGGCACGACCCTGGCGCCCCTGAGGTTCCGGACGCCCCCGCCCCGCTCCCCGAACAGCGCCTCCGCCCGGCGCCGCAGCTCTTCTGCCGAGGCGTCACGGTCCCGGTGCCGGTGCTCGTGCCGCACCCGTCCGCCGCCGGAACGGGGCCCTGCTCCGGCGGCGGACGGCCGGCGGTGGCGTGCGCGGCCGTCGGAGGCGGGTGCACGGCCCGGCCCGCTGGTCGCGGTCGCCGTGTGTGAACGTGATCGAAGTGCCATGCCGGGAATGATCGGGCAGAACTGCGCATCCGCGATGATCTTGCTTGATTCCGGTGGATTACCGACCGGTTGTGGACAACCCCGTCACCCTGACGCTCCGGCCCGGCGGCAGCCCCTCACCGGGTCGAGACCACGACCCCCAGCAGGCCGGGTCCCGTGTGCGCGCCGATCACCGCGCCGACCTCGCTGACGTGCAGGTCGGCCAGACCGGGCAGTCGTGTGCGCAGCCGGTCCGCGAGGGCCGACGCGCGGTCCGGTGCGGCGAGGTGGTGGACGGCGATGTCGACCTCGGCGGCGCCCGCCCGTTCGGCCGCGATCTCCTCCAGGCGGGCGATGGCCTTCGACGCCGTGCGCACCTTCTCCAGGGGTTCGATGCGGCCGCCCGCCAGCTGGAGCAGGGGCTTCACGGCGAGCGCCGATCCCAGCAGGGCCTGCGCGGCCCCGATGCGTCCGCCGCGGCGCAGATAGTCCAGGGTGTCGACGTAGAAGTACGCGGAGGTGCCCGCCGCCCGCTTCTCCGCGGCCGTGACCGCGTCGTCCACGGTGCCGCCCGCCTCCGCGGCCTGTGCGGCGGCGAGGGCGCAGAATCCGAGCGCCATGGCGATCATGCCGGTGTCCACCACCCGCACCGGCACCGGCGCCTCGCGGGCCGCGACGACCGCCGCGTCGTGGGTGCCGGAGAGTTCGGCGGAGAGGTGGAGGGAGACGATGCCGGTGGCTCCGGACTCGGCGGCCCTGCGGTAGGTCTCGGCGAAGACCTCGGGGCCGGGCCGGGAGGTCGTCACCGGACGCCGTTTCTGCAGCGCCTCGGCGAGGGAGCGGGTGGAGATCTCGGTGCCCTCTTCCAGGGCGCGGTCCTCCAGGACCACGATCAGGGGTACCGCGGTGATGCCGTGCCGTTCCATCGTCCGGGCCGGAAGGTAGGCCGTTGAATCGGTGACGATGGCGACATGGCGGGACATGGGCTGGAGGTTACCTGGCGTACGGCCTCCTCGGCAGCCCGGACCGGCGCGCCGGACGGGACCGTGTCCGGATCACGGCGATCGGAACGACCGGATCAAGTGGTGCTCTCCGGACGGGCCTTCTTCTGCCAGGGGTAGGTGGGGCGCGGTCCGGGCGGTGTGATGGCGGGGCGGGCCGGTCCGGCTGCCGGGGCGTCCTCGGCCGTCGCCGCGGGCCGGGGCGCGGACGCGGCGGACTGCTGCCCGGTGGTCGTCCAGTGCCGCAGGGCCCCGGTCTCCATGTCGATCTGGCTGCTCAGGGAGTCGAGGTCGTCGTCCGCGAAGTGGCGGGCGCGGTCGCGGGCCGCCCAGCGCAGGGAGTCCGCCGACCGCGTGATGCGGTGGGTGCGCTCACGCAGTTCGGGCAGCCGCTTGCCGAGGGTGCCGCGGTCCGGCTCGGACTCCAGGCGCCTGAGCTCGCCCTCCAGCTCGCGCCCGTGCGCGCTGAGCCGCTCGAAGAGGGCGAGGGACTCCTCGAGGGACCGGTCCTCGGCGGCGCCGGCCTCCAGCGCCTCCTGGGTGGCGCGCATGGACGTACGCAGCGTGAGCCGGAGTTGGGCGATCTCGCCGGCCGGGCCGGACTGGGCGAAGGACTTGACCTTCAGGGTGTGGTCCTCGACCGTGCGGCGGGCCTGGGTGAGGTGACGGTCCGCGCTGCGCTTGGCGGCGCCGACGACCTTCACGGTGGCGTACGCGCCGAGCACGACGAAGAGCACGAAGAGCAGGGCCAACACTGCGATCACTGCTTCCACGAGACTCCTCCTCCGGGCCCTCGGGCCTGTCGCCACACACACCGCGCCGCTCTTCAAAGGTAAACGCAACGGGCAGGTCCGGAGTTCCGGAAGAACCCCGAACCTGCCCGTAGGGGAGTACCCCGAGCCCGCCGTTCCGCACCCCGGCGGCCCGGCCGACCCGCAGCGCTACGGCGCCACGGCGACGCGGCGTCACGGCGTCACGGCGTCACGGCGTCACGGCGTCACGCCGGAACGATGTTCACCAGCTTCGGCGCCCGCACGATCACCTTGCGGATCCCGGCCCCGCCCAGCGCCGCGACGACCCTCTCGTCGGCCAGCGCCACCTTCTCCAGCTCCTCCGCGGAGATCGACGGCGACACCTCCAGGCGGGCCTTGACCTTGCCCTTGACCTGGACCACGCAGGTGACGGCCTCGTCGACCACGTACGCCGGGTCGGCGACCGGGAAGTCCTGGTGGACGACCGAGTCGGTGTGGCCCAGCGAGCGCCACAGCTCCTCCGCGATGTGCGGGGCCAGCGGCGCCATCAGCAGCACCAGGGACTCGGCGACCGGACGCGGCACCGCACCCCCCTGCTTGGTCAGGTGGTTGTTCAGCTCGGTGACCTTGGCGATGGCGGTGTTGAAGCGCATGCCCTCCAGGTCCTGGCGCACCCCGTCGATCGCCTTGTGCAGGGCGCGCAGGGTCTCCTCGTCGACACCGGAGTCCCCCGCGTCGACGA
Organism: Streptomyces sp. NPDC004051; assembly: GCF_053604275.1. Lineage (NCBI taxonomy): Bacteria > Bacillati > Actinomycetota > Actinomycetes > Kitasatosporales > Streptomycetaceae > Streptomyces > Streptomyces sp. NPDC004051. The sequence goes on from NZ_JBSGHG010000011.1 coordinate 98,909, forward strand.
CGGTCACCTCGCCGGTGTTCTCGTCGACGATGTTGCGCCACAGCCGCTGCAGCAGCCGGAACTGGCCGACCACCGCGCGGGTGTCCCACGGCCGCGACACGTCCAGCGGGCCCATCGCCATCTCGTACAGGCGCAGGGTGTCGGCCCCGTACTCGGCGCAGATCTCGTCCGGAGTGACCGCGTTCTTCAGGGACTTGCCCATCTTGCCCAGCAGCCGGGAGACCCGCTCGCCCTGGTAGTAGTAGGCGCCCTCGCGCTCCTCGACCTCGGCGGCCGGTACCGCGATGCCGCGGCTGTCGCGGTAGACGTAGGCCTGGATCATGCCCTGGTTGAACAGCTTGTGGAACGGCTCCGCCGACGACACGTGCCCCAGGTCGTGCAGCACCTTGGACCAGAAGCGCGCGTACAGCAGGTGCAGGACGGCGTGCTCGGCGCCGCCGACGTACAGGTCGACACCGCCGTGCGGCATGCCCTCGCGCGGGCCCATCCAGTACTGCTCGATCTCCGGGTCGACCAGCTTCTCGCTGTTGCGCGGGTCCAGGTAGCGCAGCTCGTACCAGCAGGAACCGGCCCAGTTGGGCATGGTGTTGGTCTCCCGCCGGTAGCGGCGCGGACCGCGGCCGTCGCCCAGGTCCAGGGTGACGTGGACCCAGTCCTCGTTGCGCGACAGCGGTGTCTCGGGCCGGGTGTCGGCGTCGTCGGGGTCGAAGGTGCGCGGGGAGTAGTCCTCGACCTCGGGCAGTTCCAGCGGCAGCATCGACTCGGGCAGCGCGTGGGCGATGCCCTCCTCGTCGTAGACGATCGGGAAGGGCTCGCCCCAGTAGCGCTGGCGGCTGAACAGCCAGTCGCGCAGCCGGAAGTTGACGGTGCCCTCGCCGATGCCCCGGCGCTCCAGCCACTCGGTGATGCGCGCCTTGGCCTCGACGACGCCCAGGCCGTCCAGGCTCACCTCGTCGTTGGACGAGTTGATGATCTTCGCGTCGTACGAAGCGAAGGCGTCTCCCCAGGTGGCGGTGTCCGTGCCGCGGCCGTCCGTCGGTTCGACGATGCAGTGGATCGGCAGTTCGAAGGCGCGCGCGAACTCGAAGTCGCGCTGGTCACCGGCGGGTACGGCCATGATCGCGCCGGTGCCGTAGCCCATCAGGACGTAGTCGGCGATGAAGACGGGCACCTGCTCGCCGTTGACCGGGTTGGTCGCGTAGGAGCCGATGAAGACGCCGGTCTTCTCCTTGGCCTCGGCCTGCCGCTCCACGTCGGACTTGGAGGCGGCCTGCGCGCGGTAGGCGGCGACGGCCTCGGCCGGGGTGGCGTGACCGCCGGTCCAGACGTCGTGGGTGCCCTCGGGCCAGGCGGCCGGGGTGAACTTCTCGACCAGCGGGTGCTCGGGCGCCAGCACCATGTAGGTGGCGCCGAACAGGGTGTCGGGTCGGGTGGTGAAGACGGTGATGTTCTCGCCGTCGATGGGGAAGTCGACGCGGGCGCCCTCGGAGCGGCCGATCCAGTTGCGCTGCTGCAGCTTGATGGCCTCGGGCCAGTCCAGGGCGTCCAGGTCCGCCAGCAGCCGCTCGGCGTAGGCGGTGATGCGCATGTTCCACTGGCGCAGCTTCGCCTTGAAGACCGGGAAGTTGCCGCGCTCGGAACGGCCCTCGGCGGTGACCTCCTCGTTGGCCAGCACGGTGCCCAGGCCGGGACACCAGTTGACCGGCGCGTCGGAGGCGTAGGCCAGCCGGAACTCGCCCAGGACGTCGGCGCGCTCGGCCTCGCTCAGCTCGCTCCACGCACGCGTGTGGCCCGGCACGGGGCGCTCACCGGACTCGAACTCGGCGATCAGCTCGGCGATCGGGCGGGCCTTGTCGGCCTTGTCGTCGTACCAGGAGTCGAAGATCTGCAGGAAGATCCACTGGGTCCACTTGTGGTACTCCGGGTCGATCGTGGCGAACGACCGGCGCCGGTCGTGGCCCAGGCCCAGCCGGCGCAGCTGGGCCTTCATGTTCTCGATGTTGGCCTCGGTGGACACCCGCGGGTGCGTGCCGGTCTGCACGGCGTACTGCTCGGCGGGCAGTCCGAAGGCGTCGAAGCCCAGGGTGTGCAGGACGTTGTGGCCGGTCATGCGCTGGAACCGGGCAAAGACGTCGGTGGCGATGTACCCCAGCGGGTGGCCGACGTGCAGTCCCGCACCGGAGGGGTAGGGGAACATGTCCATGATGAACTTCTTGGGCCGGGCGACCAGCTCCGGGTCGCCCGCCAGGTCACCGCTCGGGTTGGGCGCGTCGTAGGTGCCCTCGGCGTCCCAGAAGTCCTGCCAGCGTGCCTCGATCTCGGCCGCCAGGGCGGCCGTGTAGCGGTGCGGCGCGGCCTCCGCCGACACAGGGGCGGTGGCCGCGGGGTTCGTCTCGCTCATGATCCTCAAAGCTCCATCGATCGTCTGCGCCTTCGGCTGCGGCATTTCAGGCCTTCGGGTCCCAAGACCCTCGGGCTCCCGGGCACTCGGGCTTCCGGAAATGAAAAATCCCCTCGCACAGGAGGGGACGCCGCGCCGATTCCGACCACCTGGTACGACCGTGGTCGGGACTGATCAGCGCGGCTCGCTAAGCAGAAGGCGTACGGCACGCATGGCGTCAGGGTACCGCAGGCCCGCGGCGGGCCGCGACGCGCTTTCCGGGCCCGCGGGGCCGCCGGGAACCGCCGGCGGGCCCGCGGAGAGGGCTCCCGCCCCACCGGCACCCCTGAATTCCGGTCAAATATTACTTCGCGTAACGCCCTCTATGGGGGCATCCCTCCGCCCTGATCGTCCTTTGGTAACAGCGCAACAACTCAAACCTGTACTCCCCGGTACGCAGGAGGTTTAGAGTGCGGCCCGGGACCGCTTCTCCCGAACGTTCGGAGTTCCCCCATGAACCCTCGTCCAGACAGCAGCCCACCGCCCGTTCAGGGCCGGTCGGCTGCCGGTCGGCCGTACCCGCTCGTCGTCGTGCTTTCCGTCGTGATGTGGGGAGGTAGGGCGTGAGGCCGGACGACAGCACCGCGGACGACTGGTTCCTCGAGTTTCTCAACTTCGGCGCGGGCGTCCTGTCCCTCGTCTGCCTGAGCTGCTCGGTGATCTGGGGGCTCGTCGCCCAGGACCGGGTACTGCTCGGCCCGCGCGAGCGCATCCTGTCGCAGGCCGTGCACCGCACCACGGCGGTCGGTTCGGTCGTCTTCCTGCTGGTGCACATAGTCATCAAGCTGGTCCTGGAGCACACCACCTGGATCGCCGCGGTACTGCCCTTCGGGCTGTTCCTCACCGACGACGAGGTGGTCGCCGGCCGGAACTTCCTGATCGGCCTGGGCACGCTGGCCGGCATGCTGATGATCTTCGTGGCCATCACCGGCATCCTGCGCAACCGCTTCGCCTCGCCCGCCCCCGTCGCGGCACGCTGGCGCGCCATGCACATGCTGGCCTACCCGGCCTGGTGCGCCGCGCTGGTGCACGGGCTCTACGCGGGTCGAGCGGCCAAGCCGATCTTCCTGATCCTGTACGGCCTGTCCGTGCTCGGCGTCATGGCCGTCCTGGTGCTGCGCGTCTCCCCGGCCTCGGTCAAGCGCAAGGTCGCCGACCAGGTCACCAACCTGCTCGGCATCACCGACCCGTCGGGCCGCGACACCCTGGACAGGGGCCGCTCCCGGTCGGCCGAGGCGTCGTCCTCCGGGCTCCCCGGCTACCAGGACGGCGGCAGACGGGCCTCCCGGTCCCGTTCCGAGCGCCCCGAGCCGGCCCGGCCGCGCTACGAGACCGCCGAACGCGTCCCCCCGGCCCCGGAGCCCGCGAACGGCTTCGCGGCCGCCTACCGCGCGGTCTCGCCCCCGTCCGCCCCGGCCCAGCCGCAGCAGCCCCTCTACGCCGACCAGACCGCCCGCATGGAGCTGCCTCTGGACATGCAGCCCACCCAGGCCGTCCCGCGCGTGGACGTCCCTCCCGTGGACGCGCCCCTCATGGACGCGGCGCGCGTGGACGGACCCTCCAGCACCTCGGGCAACTGGCCCATCCCCTCCCCGCCGCCGGTCGGCGAGGCCCCGCCGTCGGCCTACGACCCGCTCCAGGACACCGGATACACCATCCCGACCTACGACAATTCGACCGCGCCGGGCTACGGCACGAGTGATGTGCGCGACACCGGTGAGTCGAACCCCCTCTACGGCACGTACAACCCGAGTGACACGTACAACAGCGGTCCCGCCACTGATCCGTCCCCCGGTGCGTCGTACGACTTCGGCGCACCGGGTTCGGGCGAACCTTGGAACACGCCTTCCGGAGGCTTCAAGTGAACGAGGCTCTGCCCGACGTACCCGAAGTCCGCGTTGTCGGACTTCCCCAGCTCACGTCGGGCTTCGACCTTGTCGACCGGCTCGATCTCCCCATGCACCTCAAGGTGCACGGGCCGCTCGAACCCCTGGGCGGCGAACAGCTCGCCCAGTTGGCTGAACGCATCAACCTCAGGGGCCGCGGCGGCGCGGGCTTCCCCTTCCACAAGAAGCTGCGCTCGGTCGCCGAAACGGCGATCAAGCGCGGCGTCCGGCCGGTCGTCGTCGTCAACGGCAGCGAGGACGAGCCGGCCTGCCGCAAGGACACGGTGCTGATCAACCGTGCCCCGCACCTCATCCTGGACGGCGCGCTGCTGTGCGCCGAGGCCATGGGGGCCCGCACGCTCGTGGTGGGGGTCACCCGGGAGTCCACCCAGCGCTCCATGGAGGCCGCGCTGGCCGAACGCGGCCTCGACAACGGGCGCCGGTCCGCGCTGCGCGCCCGCGTGCAGCGCAACCCGGTGCGGATGGTCACGGGCGCCGCGGCCTCGCTGATCCGCTCCATCGACGGCGGTCCGGCGATCCCGCCGGGCCGCAAGACCAGTGCCTCGAAGAACGGCGTCGGCGGCGCGCCCACCCTGCTGTCCAACGCCGAGACGTTCGCCCAGCTCGCCATCGCCGCCCGCATCGGCCCGGAGCGCTACGGCAACACCGGCCTGTACGACGAGCCCGGCACCGTCATGCTCACGGTGTCCGGGGCGGTCGCCCGCCCCATGGTGGTCGAGGTCCCGACGGGCGTACCGCTGCGCTACGTCCTGCAGCTCGCCGGTGCGCCACCGGTGCCGCAGGGCGTGCTGACCGGCGGCTACCACGGCAAGTGGATCGACGCGGCGACCGTCAACGAGGCGATCGTCTCCCGCAACTCCCTGGACGCGGTGGGCGGCGCCCTCGGCGCGGGGGCGATCCTGCCGATCAGTCAGAACACCTGCCCGCTGGGCGAGTCGCTGATGGTGGCGAAGTGGCTGGCCGAGGAGAGCGCCAACCAGTGCGGCCCGTGCTACCTGGGCCTGCCGGCCGCCGCGCGCGGCCTGGAGGACATCCTCAACGGCGGCGGACCGGCCGCCCTGGAGGCGGTCAAGCAGGTCGCCAAGAACGTGAAGCGGCGCGGCGCGTGTTCGCATCCGGACGGCTCCGCGATGTTCCTGGAGTCGACCATCAAGGCGTTCACCGACGACCTCACCGCCCATCTCATGGGCAACGGCTGCGGGCGGCCCGTGGAGGGCGTCCTGCCGCTCTTCGAGGGCGGCCAGACCCCTACGGGCATCCCGGGCGGCGGCGGCGAGGAGAACGGCCCCAGCCGCCAGAAGATCTTCGTCGACTGGACGCTGTGCCGGGGCCACGGGCTGTGCGCGGACCTCCTCCCGGAGGTCTTCCAGCTCGGCGCGGACGGCTTCCCGACGGTCGCTCAGGCCCAGGTGCCGCGCCGTGCCGAGGACAAGGCGCTGCGCGCGGTGCGCCGCTGCCCGGCGCTGGCCCTGCGCATCGAGGAGGGGGCTTCGTCCAAGGCGCCCTCCCGCAATCTGCCGGTCCTCTCCCCGGGGCGCGGCCGGCGCGCCCTGGGCCGCTGAGACAGGCCCGTGCGGGACGCCCCTCGGGGTCGGTCCCGCACGGGCCGCTCTCCGGGCCGCCGCACACCGTCCCCACGGTCACCGTCCCCACAACGCGCAGAGGGCGGACCATCCCTTCGGATGGTCCGCCCTCTACTGCTGTGGAGCTAAGGAGAATTGAACTCCTGACCTCCTGCATGCCATGCAGGCGCTCTACCAACTGAGCTATAGCCCCAGGTCCTGCTCCCGCCCGGTTTCCCCGGCGGCGACGCCAACTTTACACGGTCACCGGGGTCCAACACCAAATCGGTTCCGTTGCGTCCGGTTCCGTCCGCATTGTCACGCGGTCACGAACGAATAGAAGCGTTTGAGCGTGCAGTGCTCCTCCAGGAGCCGGCCGTAGATCGGTTCGCCCTCGAGTTCGCGGTACGTCTCGATCGGGTCACCCTTTATGATCAGCGCCCGCGCGCACTCCTCGCACCAGTACTGGTAGTCGGGATTGACCGGTTCCATGTCCCGGACGATCGGCGTCCCGCTGCCGCACCAGTCACACCTTCGCCTGTGCGCACCCATCACTCAGCTCCAGCTGTGGCCGCAGGCCGTACACACGTAGGGGACACCGCCGTTGCCGTCGAGGCCACCGAGGGTCCGGGCGACGTGCGCGAAGCCGCGGGAGGGGCATTGGTGGCGGGTCGGGATCCGTCGTGCCGACACCCCGCCGAAGAGGTGGTCGACCTCCCCGAGGATGCTCGCAGACATCACAACTCCCTCCCGTCGGGCCGCGCCCCCTTCCGGCCGTTTGATTCTGCCACGGCCGGGCCGATGCGGTCAGCGACGCCTGGGTACCGTTCAAGACACGGATCGGCGCCTCATGGAGGTATACGCCCGCGGGCCCCGGACCGCTCAACCAGGAACGACGAAAAAACCCGCCCTCGCGGAGAGGACGGGATCTTCGTCGGGTGAAGCGGTGGATCTCCCGATCCAGCACCCCATCTGTGGAGCTAAGGAGAATTGAACTCCTGACCTCCTGCATGCCATGCAGGCGCTCTACCAACTGAGCTATAGCCCCGGGTGTTCTTCCCGCTCGGCGGGCGAACAAGAAGAACTTTAGCCTGCGACCTGCCGGAAAGTGAAATCCGGTGCCCTGCCGGTCGTCCGTCGTCCGTCGGGCATTCGTCGGGCGTCCGTCGGACGATCGGTCCGTCGGTCAGTCGTCGTCGCCGAGCACCGGCTCCGGCAGGGTGCCGGCGTTGTGCTCCAGCAGCCGCCAGCCGCGGGCGCCCTCGCCGAGGACCGACCAGCAGCAGTTGGTGAGCCCGCCCAGGCCCTCCCAGTTGCGCGGGTCCAGCCCGAGCAGCCGGCCGATGGTGGTGCGGATCGTGCCGCCGTGGCTGACCACCACGAGCGTGCCGTCGTCCGGGAGCTTCTCGGTGTGCCGGAGCACCACGGGAGCGGCCCGGTCGGCGACCTCGGTCTCCAGCTCGCCGCCGCCCCTGCGCACCGGCTCGCCGCGCTTCCAGGCGGTGTACTCGTCGCCGTGCCTGGCGATGATCTCGTCGTGCGTCAGGCCCTGCCAGACGCCCGCGTAGGTCTCCCGCAGGGCCTCGTCGTACACCGGCTCCAGGCCGGTGAGCGCGGCGAGCTCCGCGGCGGTGCGCACGGCCCGCTTCAGGTCGGAGGCGATGATCGCGTCCGGTTCGAGGCCCGCGAGGAGGCGCGCGGCCCGGCGGGCCTGGGCGACGCCGGTCTCGGTGAGCTCCACGTCGGTGCTGCCCTGGAAGCGGCGCTCCACGTTCCAGGAGGTCTGGCCGTGGCGCCACAGGATGATGCGGCGGCCCCGGCGGCCGGAGCCGGACACCTCACCGGAGGCACTCACCGCCACTCACCGTCCGGCTCCGCGGTCTGCGCGGCGGCCTCCTCGGCCTCCAGCCGCCGGGCGTGCTCCGCGGCCTTGCCGCGGGTCGCCACGGCGTCCGCGGGCAGCTCCAGCTCGGGGCAGTCCTTCCACAGCCGCTCCAGGGCGTAGAAGACCCGCTCCTCGCTGTGCTGGACGTGGACGACGATGTCGACGTAGTCGAGCAGGACCCAGCGGGCCTCGCGGTCGCCCTCGCGGCGCACCGGCTTGGCGCCGAGCTCCTTGCCGAGCCGCTCCTCGATCTCGTCGACGATCGACTTGACCTGGCGGTCGTTGGGCGCGGAGGCCAGCAGGAAGGCGTCGGTGATGGACAGCACGTCACTGACGTCGTAGGCGACGATGTCGTGCGCGAGCTTGTCGGCGGCCGCCTGGGCGGCGGCGGTGACGAGCTCGATGGAACGGTCGGTTGCGGTCACTGCACGGCTTTCGCTCGGAGGTCGGTTGCCTCCAAGGGTCTCACGGACCGCCGGGCACGCCCCACGCGTTTCGGGGGCGCCCCGGCCGGGGGCCGCCGGGGGCGCCCCCGCCCGGTCAGCTGCCGGGCTCGTAGTCCTGGCCGAGGAGCACCGAGACCCTGGCGTTCCCGGAGACCTCGCCCTTGCCGACGGAGGAGGCGGGCAGCCCCAGGGTCTTGGCGACCTCGGCGGCGTTCCCCTTGTCGGCGGCGTCCGCGTAGACGACCTCGGAGGTCGCCTCCGCGGTGGCCGTGCCGCCCTTCAGGAAGGTGAAGCCGCCGTTGAGGAGCACCACACGGGCCTTCTCGGCGTTGTCCTCCACACCGGTGGCGTTGCGCACCGAGACGCTGACCGCGGCGTCCTTGTCGGGGCTCTTCGCCGTGCCGCCGAGCACCTCCTTGACCACGCTGTCGCTCGTCTCGGCGGTGAGCGTGCCGTCTTCCTGCACGGGCAGCAGTGCGGTTCTGTGGTCGCCGCCCTTGGCGAGGTCGGCGAGCCGGGCGAGGAAGGAGCCGAGGTCCTTGTCGGTCAGGGGTGGCTCGATGATCTGCCCCAGGGTCTGGATGGTGACCGTCGCGGCGCCCGCGTCGGAGGTCATCTTCCGCAGCACCCCCTGCATGACCTGTCCGAACCGCTCCAGCTGGGCGTCCTGGGCCTCGCCGGAGCCGCGGTGGGTGGCGTAGGCGACGGCCATCTTGCCGGAGAGGGTCTGGCTCTTCCCCTTCTTGACGAGGGGCGCCTCGCCCTTCTTCTTGGCACTCGGGTCCGGCACGTCGGCGTCGGTGTCGATGTCGATGTTGCCGACCAGGTCGACGAGGTTCTGCAGGTAGGGCGTGTCCAGCCGCCAGGTGCCCTCGATGTCGGTGCCGAGGACCGTGTCGAGCGCGGTCCGGGTCCCGCCGGAGCCGTCGTCCTCGACCGACTTGGCGAGCGTGGTGGTGCTGCCGTCCTCGGCGGCGAGGGCCAGGGAGTTGGGCAGCAGGACGGTGGTGCCCTGCTGGGTGGTGGTGTTGCCGACGAGCAGCGCGGTGGCGGTGCCGCCGCCCTGGGTGTCGTGCAGGTGGACGACGATGACGTCCCGCTTCTGGGCGCCCGCGGCCGTCGTGGCGCCGGCGCCGGCCTCGGAGCCGGTGCCGGGCAGTTTCCCGGCGTACCAGAGGTAGCCGACGCCGCCGGCCGCGACCAGCGCGAAGACCACGACGAGGGCGACGATCCGGCTGCGGGCGCGGCGTTTGGCCTCCTCGCGGCGCTCGGTGCGGTTCTCGGTGAACTTCAGCCAGTCGATGACGTCCTCGGAGTCGCCGTCCGGTTCCTCGACGAAGGCGAACTGCTCGGTGCGGTAGTCCCGTTCGGGCGTCCCGGAGTCGTCGGGGAGGTCGGCGGGGCCGGATCGGCCGTCGGTCCGGCCGGGCTCGTCGTCGTCGGCGGGGCCGGGCTGGTGCGGGATGTACGCGGTCTGCTCGGCGGTCCGGGGCTGCCGGCCGGTGCCGTCGTGCGCGGTCTGCCCGTAGGAGTCCCCGTAGGGGTCGTACGGGGACTCCGTGCCGCCGCTCTGCGGGGCGCCGTAGGGGTCGTACGAGTCGTAGGTGCCGGGAGCGCCGGGGGCGGGGGCGTCCTGGGCCCCGTAGGGGTCGTACGGGGGCTGAGGCTGCTGCGGGCCGCCCGCGTACGGGTCGTAGCCGTAGCCCTGCTGCCCCTGGCCGTTCCCGTACTGGTCCTGGCCCTGGTACTGCTGGTGCTGGTACTGGTCCTGGCGGTAGACGGGCCGCCCGTACTCGTCGTAGCCGACGAGCCCGTACGGGTCGTCCCCGCCGCCGTATCCCGCCTCGTATCGGTCGTTCACCGGTGCCCCTCTCGGCTCACTCGCCGCGGTACAGCTCGCGCTTGGCGATGTAGCGCACGACCCCGTCCGGCACCAGGTACCAGACGGGATCCCCCTTGGCGACTCTCGCACGGCAGTCCGTCGAGGAAATGGCCAGGGCGGGGACCTCCACGAGCGACACGCCGCCCTCGGGCAGGCCCGCGTCGGTCAGATGGTGGCCGGGCCTGGTGACGCCGATGAAGTGCGCCAGGGAGAACAGTTCCGCGCTGTCCCGCCAGGTGAGGATCTGGGCGAGGGCGTCGGCGCCGGTGATGAAGAACAGGTCCGTGTCGGGGTTGAGCGCGCGCAGGTCGCGCAGGGTGTCCACGGTGTAGGTGGGTCCGCCGCGGTCGATGTCGATGCGGCTCACCGAGAACTGCGGGTTCTCGACGGTCGCGACGACCGTCATCAGATAGCGGTCCTCCGCCGCGGAGACCACCCGGTGGCTCTTCTGCCACGGCTGCCCGGTGGGGACGAAGACCACCTCGTCGAGGTGGAACCGCGCGGCGACCTCGCTGGCCGCCACCAGGTGTCCGTGGTGGATCGGGTCGAAGGTGCCGCCCATGACACCGAGCCGGCGCCTGCCCGGCCGTACCGTGCCGGCGCCCGGGTCGCCGCCCCGGCGCGGCGCCGGACGGTGCTCGGCGCCGCTCGCCGGTCGCGCGGCCGTGCCTTCGGCCCCGGACCCGGTCGTGACCTCGGTGGTCGCCTCGGTCGACTCCCCGCCCGTGTCCGTCGCCGGACCGACAGGCATGTCCTGCTCTCCCATGCGTGCAGACCCTACCGGCCCAACATGGCGGCCCCGACGGCCAGGTGTGCCCTCCGGCCGGCCCCGGACGGCCCGAGGCCGGTCCGGTGGCTCATGCCGGGGGTTCTAGCGGTCGCGGTTGAATCGGGTGGTGATCCACAGCAGGACCAGCAGGGAGGCCAGGACACAGCCACCGACGAAGTAGGGGTTGAGGCTCTCGTGGTTGCCAGTGTTCGCTCCGCCCTCGGCGGCGAGGGTGACCAACTGGACAGCGGCGCTGGGGAAGCTCATCTTCGACAGTACCTATCGCGTGTGGGCGGGATAAAGACTTCGGCTCATCGTAAGCGGGCACCTTCTCGACGATCACCCCGACTCCGCCGTTGCGGGCCCGGCCGCCTTCCCGGCCGCTTCCCGGCTACTCCCCGGTCGCCTGCCGGGCCCTCCCCCGGCGGGCACCCCTACGGGCGCCCCGGCAGGCAACCATCCCGCCGCCCGGGCCGTCCTTCTCGGGGAGCCGCACGGCTCGCATCCGGTCTGCCGGTCCACACCGTCTCCGCCTAGGCTGGGCCTCGCCCCGGGGCGGGCAGCGGGCGAAGCAGGGACCGCACGGAGGACCGGCAAGGGACCGCCAAGGGGACCGCGAAGGTCACACAGACGCACATGGGGGACACATGTCCGACGGCCATCAGCACAACGGGCACGAGAACGTGCCGAGCAGGCAGCGCAGGCGCTTCCCCGGAATCTCCTCGCGTGCGTACGAACACCCCGCCGACCGCTCCGCCCTGGTGGCGCTGCGCAAGCTGACCGGTTTCGACACGGTCTTCAAGGCACTGAGCGGCCTGCTGCCCGAGCGCAGTCTGCGGCTGCTCTTCCTGTCCGACTCGGTGCGCGTCTCGGACCGGCAGTTCGCCCATCTCAACGTCATGCTGCGGGACGCCTGCTACATCCTGGACCTGGAGAAGGTCCCGCCGATGTACGTGAACCAGGACCCGACGCCGAACGCGATGTGCATCGGCCTGGACGAGCCGATCATCGTGGTCACCACGGGACTGGTCGAGCTGCTCGACGAGGAGGAGATGCGGGCCGTCATCGGGCACGAGGTCGGGCACGCGCTGTCCGGGCACTCGGTGTACCGGACCATCCTGCTGTTCCTGACCTCCCTCGCGGTGCGGGTGGCCTGGATCCCGCTGGGCAGTGTCGCGATCATGGCGATCGTGACGGCGCTGCGCGAGTGGTTCCGCAAGTCGGAGCTGTCCGCGGACCGTGCGGGGCTGCTGGTCGGCCAAGACCTCCAGGCCTCGATGCGCGGCCTGATGAAGATCGCCGGTGGCAACCATCTGCACCAGATGAACGTCGACGCGTTCCTGGAGCAGGCCGAGGAGTACGACGCCGGGGGCGATCTGCGCGACTCCGTGCTGAAGATCCTCAACGTGCTGCCCCGCTCCCACCCGTTCACCACCGTGCGGGCGGCCGAGCTGAAGAAGTGGGCGGAGTCCCGCGACTACCAGCGGCTCATGGACGGCCACTACCCGCGCCGCGACGAGGACAAGGACGCCTCGGTGCGGGACTCCTGGCGCGAGTCGGCGAGCAGCTACGCCGGTGACGTGAGGAACTCCAAGGATCCGCTGATGAAGCTGGTCAGCGACATCGCGGGCGGCGCCGGTGATCTGGGCGACCGGGTCCGCCGCGGCTTCGGCGGCTTCACGTCGTCGGGCTCGTCGGGGTCCTCCGGGTCGAAGCCCTCGCCGGGATCCGGCCCGGACTCCGGTTCCGGGGACGACCGCCCGCCGCACGACGGCACGTGAGCCGCGTCTGAGGCACTGGGACCGCGGCGGGGGCGGCCACGCGGCCACCGGACCGGGGGTGCGCGTCACAGCCTGGGCTGCGCCCCCGCCGCCAGCGAGCCGCACAGGGCCGCGGCGTCGCCCGCGGCGTAGGGGTCGGTGCCGGCCGGGCCGCCCTCCTCGGCCGTGGCGCCCGCCAGCAGGGGGCGCAGCCGGCCTGCCGAGTCCTCGGCGCAGGACAGCGGGCCGGCCTGGACGTACGAGACGGCGAGCTGCGCCTGGTGCAGGCGCAGGTCCTCGCGGTCGAAGCGGAAGCGCAGCTCGCGCCGGACCGTGAACAGCGACGCCTCCGCGCCCTTCTCCGCACCGGCCGGCCGCAGCGCGTACACGGAGGTGTGGTCCGCGGTGACCTCGAGGGTGGCGGGGTCGGCCTCGGTGGCCTGCAGGGTGCCCCGGACCCGGATCCTGCGGTCGGCCAGCTCCGCGCGGGAGGGGTCGAAGCGGACGAGCCATCCGGTGGGCGCGTGCCGCCCGTCGGCGGCCGGCCGGGCGAGGCTCTGGTCGAACTGCTCCTGCTGGTCGGTGTCGAGCAGGACGCGTACCGAGCGGGTCTCCCCGCCGGTGAGCACCGCGGGGTCGAGCGCGGACCGGATGACGTAGTCCTTCGCCGTGAGCAGCGCGGCCACGACCTGCCCGTCCGAGAAGTGCGCGGTGCGCCGGGACGCCGGGAGCGGCACCCCCTCGGCGCCGACGCGGAACTGCGCCGCCGGACTCCTGGCGTACAGCCGTTCGACGTCGGTGGTGCCGGGCACCCTGCCCTCGGGTTCGAGCGGGAGCAGGGTCATGCGCAGGGGTTCGACCGCCTCCCCCGCGGTGGCCGCCCGGTAGGGGTGCTGTACGCCCATGTAGATCGCGGTGCCGAAGGCCAGGGCGATCAGGACCACGAGTACCAGCACCTGCCGGGACAGGCCCCGGCGGCGGCGCGGACGGCGGCGGACCGCGGGGGCGTGGTCGGTGATGCGCTCCTCGGCGGAGAACTCCTGGAGGCGGGCAGCACGGACGAAGGACTCGTCGAAGACGACGGAGCGGTACTCGTCCTCGCCGCCCGAGGAGGCACCCTCAGGAGTCCCTCCAGGGGGGTCCGCTGGCCCTGCCATATCTTCAGAGTAGGTCGCGGGGAGCCCCCGTAAACGCCCTGCCGCACGACAAGTTGTGACAGGTTCTCACCAGGTCCGGCCCCCGCCGTCAGGGGCCGGGCGGGATCACCGGGACGGTCGGCCGGGAGAAGTCGGCGGAGGCGGACGGCGTCACGCCGCCGCCCTGCTCCGGGCCGGTCGAGGCGGGTGTCGGGGCCGGGTCCTGACGCGGGGAGGAGGCCCCCCGGTAGACGGCCGAGAAGGCGAGCGCGACCATCCCGATGCCCATCACGAGGGCGAGGATCCAGGCGACCGGGCGGTGCCAGCGGATCTGCCTGCCGTACGGCCCCGGGGAGCCGTACCCGTCCTCCGGCGCATCGGGATCGTCGGAGACGTCATCCACGTCGTCGAAGGCGTCACCGCGGCGGTGGCGGCGGTGTCCGCCGTACCTGCCGTACCCGCCGTACTCGTCGTCGTACCGCTCGCTCTTCGGGTGGGTGCGGCGGGCCTCGGCCTCGGACGCCTCGGCCCTGGCCCGGGCGGCCGCCAGGAGGCGTTCGACGGCGGTCGGCTCGTGGACCACGGCCGCACCGATGAACGCCTCGTCGAAGACCACGGAGTCGAACGCGTCGTCCGACACTCCGCGGTCGTGGTCGTCGTCGGGCTCCCCGCCGTCAGGGAACGGCATGCCCCCCACGTCCTCCGGCACATCTCCAGAGTAGACCTGGGGGGTCAATTTGGGCAGACGGTACGGAGATTCGTCCGCCTGCCCGAGCGGCCGTGGTTCAGCGACGGACGTGCCCGTCACCGGTCACGATGTACTTGGTGCTGGTCAGCTCCGGCAGGCCCATCGGCCCCCTGGCGTGCAGCTTCTGCGTGGAGATGCCGATCTCCGCGCCGAAGCCGAACTGACCTCCGTCGGTGAACCGGGTGGAGGCGTTGACGGCGACGGTGGTGGAATCCACCAACTGGGTGAACCGCCGGGCGGCCTGCTGCGAGGTGGTGACGATGGCCTCGGTGTGGCCGGAGCTCCACAGCCGGATGTGCTCCACGGCCCGGTCCAGGGAGTCGACGACCGCCACGGCGATGTCGTGGGAGAGGTACTCGGTCTCCCAGTCCTCCGTGGTGGCCTCCACCACGGTCGCCTTGGAGTCCTCGGCGTACTCCATCACCCGCTCGTCGGCGTGCACGGTGACCCCGGCGTCCGCCAGGGCGTCCAGGGCGCGCGGCAGGAACACGGGGGCGATGTCCTGGTGGACCAGGAGGGTCTCGGCGGCGTTGCAGACGCCGACCCGCTGGGCCTTGGAGTTGACCAGGATCTCCACGGCGGTGTCGATGTCGGCGCGGGCGTCGACGTAGACGTGGCAGTTGCCGGTGCCGGTCTCGATGACCGGGACGATCGACTCCTGGACGATCGTGTTGATCAGGGAGGCGCCGCCGCGCGGGATGAGCACGTCGACCAGGCCGCGGGCGCGCATCAGCTCGCGCACGCTGTCCCGGCTCTCGCCGGGCACCAGCTGCACCGCGTCGGCGGGCAGCCCGGCGCCGCCCACCGCGTCGCGCAGCACCCGCACCAGCGCGGTGTTCGACCGGTACGCGGAGGACGAGCCGCGCAGCAGGACCGCGTTGCCGGACTTCAGGCACAGGGCGGCGGCGTCGACCGTGACGTTGGGGCGGCCCTCGTAGACGATCCCGACGACGCCGAGCGGCACCCGGACCTGTCGCAGGTCGATGCCGTTGGGCAGGGCGGAGCCGCGGACGACCTCGCCGACCGGGTCGGGCAGCGCCGCCACGTCCCGTACGTCGGAGGCGATCGCGCGCACCCGCTCCGGGGTGAGGGTGAGCCGGTCGATCATTCCCTCGCCGATGCCCGCCTCGCGCGCCTTGGCCACGTCCTGGGCGTTGGCCTCGACGATCTCGCTCGCCCGGACCTCCAACGCGTCGGCGACGGCGAGCAGTGCCTCGTCCTTGGCGGCACGCGGCAGCGGCGCAAGGGTGGCGGCGGCGCCCTTGGCCCGGTAGGCGGCCTGGTTGACCGGGGACATCGAGTCATAAGGCGAAAGCGTCGTCATGGGGGGAAGGATAATGCGGCCGGAGAGAACCGGGACGGCCCTCCCGTTCTCAGAACGGGTGCACCCCCACCGGGGTCGCCGGGGCCGGGCCGTGGCCCGCGGCGATGCGCTGGTGGTAGGTGGTCCGGTCGATGACCTCCAGGCCGACGATCTCCCAGGGCGGCAGGCCCGCGGTCTGCCGGTGCTCGCCCCACAGCCGCAGCGCCACCGCGGCCGCGTCGTGCAGGTCCCGGGCCTCCTCCCAGTAGCGGATCTCCGCGTGGTCGTCGGCGTACCTGCTGGTCAGCAGGAAGGGGTGGTCGTGGGCGAGCTGCTCCAGGGCGCGGCGGACCTCGGTGACCGGGGCCCGGCTGCCGGAGACGCTGAGGGTGACGTGCCACAGGCGGGGGAGGTCCCGGTGCTCGCCGCCCTGGAACCGGTCCCCGGCCGTGACGCTGGTCAGGGCGCGCTCCTCGCCGGCCGCCCGGGAGCCGGCGCCACCGCGGGACGCCGTCGTCCCAGGGCGTACTCGTCTCACGACGGTCTCCTTCACGCACAGGCCGGCCCTCGGGGCCGGGCGGATGTGTCCCTGGAGGAAAGTTGAGCAGGCCGCCGGGCGTCATGGGGCGGTTTTGCGGAACGTCCACCGCGCGGGGCGGACGATCCCGGACATTACGGGTGCAGAACCACCAGATCGTCCCTGTGTACGACCTCGCGCTCGTACCCGGGCCCGAGATCGCGGGCGAGATCGTGGGTGGAACGGCCGATCAGCCGGGGGATCTCCTTGGCGTCGAAGTTGACCAGGCCGCGCGCCACCGGCCGCCCCCGGCGGTCCCGCAGCTCGACCGGGTCGCCCGCGCTGAACTCTCCCTCGACGCCCGCGATCCCGGCCGGCAGCAGTGACTTGCGGCGCTCGACGACCGCGCGCACCGCGCCGTCGTCGAGGGTGAGCGCGCCCTGCGGGGTGGACGCGTGCTGGAGCCAGAGCAGCCGGTCGGCGGAGCGCCGGCCGGTGGGGTGGAAGTACGTTCCGGTGTCCGCGCCGGCGAGGGCCTCGCCCGCGTGGACGGCGCTGGTCAGCACGACCGGGACGCCCGCGGCGGCGGCGATCCGGGCGGCCTCGACCTTGGTGACCATGCCGCCGGTGCCGACCCCGGCCTTCCCCGCGCTGCCGATGTCGACGTGGGCGAGGTCCTCGGGACCCCGCACCTCGGCGATCCGCGAGGTGCCGGGCCGCGCGGGGTCGCCGTCGTACACGCCGTCCACGTCGGACAGCAGGACGAGCAGATCGGCGTGGACCAGGTGGGCGACGAGGGCGGCGAGGCGGTCGTTGTCGCCGAAGCGGATCTCGTCGGTGGCGACGGTGTCGTTCTCGTTGACGACCGGGAAGGCGCCCATCGTGAACAGCTTGTCGAGGGTGCGGGAGGCGTTGCGGTGGTGGGCGCGGCGGCTCATGTCGTCGGAGGTCAGCAGCACCTGGCCGACGCGGACGCCGTAGCGGGCGAAGGAGGCCGTGTAGCGGGCCACCAGCAGGCCCTGGCCGACGCTGGCGGCGGCCTGCTGGCGGGCGAGGTCCCGGGGGCGCCGGGTGAGGCCCAGCGGGGCGAGGCCGGCGGCGATGGCGCCGGAGGAGACCAGGACGAGTTCGCGCTCGCCGCCGGACCGCACCTTGGCGAGCACGTCGACGAGGGCGTCGACCCGGTCGGCGTCCAGGCCTCCCGCCGCGGTGGTCAGCGAGGAGGATCCGACCTTGACGACGATCCTGCGGGCCTCGCCCACGGCCTGCCTTGCCCGTGCCACCTTCGCCGCCCGTCCCCTCACATCGGATTCGCGTCGATCACCGGTTCACGTCGATCGATCGCCCACCAGAAATCTACGGGACGGGAACGGTGCGGCGCGCCACCGTTCCACGCTGTGAACCGCGCCGCGGGTCGTCTCCGGCTCCTCGACCGGTGCGTCACCCCGCGGGGACCGCGACCGCGAACATGCTCTCGAAGTTCTGACGGTACGCCTCGTGCGGCCCCGTCCCCTCCAGCCTGAGCATGGCCTCGTCGTTGTCGCGCAGCGACGACTCGTCCAGGTTGTGCGATCCGGTGAAGGTCCATTTCGTGTCCCGGTGTCCGGCGTAGTCACCCTCCATCAGCACGTACTTGGAGTGAACGAGGTATCCGTCGGCGGTACTCAGCCGACGCAGCGCGATGTTCCTGTGCCCGGAGAGTTTGCCGACGTCGTTGCTCTCGTTGTAGACGATGCGCACGGAGCAGCCCTGGTCGGCCATCGACCTGAGCTTCTGCGCGACCGCGTCCCGGTGCAGGGCCAACGCCGCCACCCGTACCGTGCCGCCCGCGGCGCACGAGAGATTGTCGAGGACGTCCACCACGATGTCCCCGGTCTTCTGCGGGAAGAAGTAGTACTTCTCGGTGCCCACCTTTCCGCTGGTGAAGTAGTCCTCGTTCTTCCTCATCGCAGCCAGGTCGTCGAAGTAATTGCGGTAGGCGGTGTAGAGAGCGGTGTTCCCGACGACCGTGTAGGCGTTGTTCCAGTACTTCTCCGTGTTGAGAGAGGTCTGGTTCGCGGAGGTCTGGATCACCACGTCCTCTGCCTCCCCCGCGTTTCCGATGCGCGAGAAGGTGAAGAACTTGTTGTGGTTGATCATGCTGCTGCGCCCCGTCGCGATGCAGGCGCCTCCCGCCGTGCAGACGTGCACCCAGGAGTCCCGGGACCTGTCGGTGCCCAGCGCCGCGATCAGGCTCTGAGTGGCCGCGGACGACGCGAACTTGGCGTCCAGAACCACCCGCACGGTGACGCCGCGCCGGTGAGCGGAAATGAGGGCGTCGGAGTAATCCTGGTCTCTCAGCGCATACAGCGCGGATCGGATCATCCGGCCGCTCTGCGTGTTGTTCATCGCGGTGATGATGTGGTTCTTCACCGCGTCCTGCTGCGCAGTCGAGCCCTTGGGGTTGTTGAACACCGCGCCCGTGGTGATGGGTGCGGCCTGCTGGGCCGCCGTGGCCGGAACGGAGGGCAGGAGAAAGGCGCCGGCGAGTACGGCTGCCAGGGTGGTGCGTTTCAGTACGTGTACCGAGGCGGAAATGACGGCAAACCTCACTTTTCCATGACGATAAAAGGGTGTTCTCACGTTCGCTGCGGTCTCCAGCAGGCGTCGGCTGCACGAGAACTGCCGGAATTCCCGCATCACGCGGCCTGGACAGCGGGCCGCCGGAGTCTCCGTGACACGGCCTCCCGGCCCTCGGCGCGGCGAGCCGGTCCGGTGCTCCTCCGAACCACCGGCGCGAGCATCCATGACGGCCCGCCGGAGGACCGACGAGCCGTCATGATCATGACTAGATGCCGGTGACGCCCTTGATCCAGTCGAGACTGGTGGGGACGGTCGCGGCCCACATCGGGCTGCCGCAGGAGCCGTTGCTGACGAGCACCGCAGAGGTCACGCCGACCTGGTAACGCAGGCCGTCGACGAGCTTGAACTGCGGACCGCCGGAGTCACCGGAGCACGCGATTCCATTTCCCTTCGTGCTGCGGATACCTCGTCCTACGCCGTACCCGTCCGTGTCGTCGATGTCGGCCACCTTGACCGTCGCTCGCCTGAGTTCCTTGGACGGGGAACCGCTGGGCCCGTTCCTCGTACCCCAGCCGAAGATGTAGTTGGTGGAGCCCTCGACGGGGCTGGCGCCCGCCAGGCGCACATGCTCCGAATTGGCGTTGCGGGTGAGGTGAAGGAGCGCGATGTCGTGGTTGGTGCGCCACTTGATGTCGTCCACCTGGATCACGCCGCCGCCGTCGTTGTACGTCTTGCTCTTGACGCGGACCTGAATCTTGGAGGCGTCCTGCCCCACGTGCGTTTCCGCGAAGCAGTGCTTCGCGGTGAGGATCCACCGTTCGGCGATGATCGAGCCGGTGCAGAGCAGATTACCCCGGCCGGTGCCCGCATCATCGTTGTCGTACAGGATGGCGGCTATGCCGTCGACCGATGCCGCGATCTCACCGTCCACGACAGCCGGGGTCACGACCCCTCCGTCACCGTCGGCCCCGATCGGCCAGATCTTTTCCCCGTCCTCTGCCACGGCAGTCGGCGCACCCGTACCTAAAAGAGTCGCACCGATGACGGCAGCCGTGATCGCAAACGCACGAATTCTCAAAGCTCATCCTTCTGTTGTCGGAGAAGAGAAGATGAGGAGAGACGCTGAAAAACCCCTGGCGAGTCGACCACCCGAATTGTTCATCGCATGAGGGCGGCACACCGAGGGCACCACTCCGCAGCCGCCGACCAGGTCCGGCCTACGCCGAAGAAACGTGTACAGCAGCGTCCCGTTCTGCTGATGCCGGGCAACCCCCCTCATCCCAGCGCAACTTCGTGAATGAACATACTCGAGTCGGCTGCTGAAGATCTACTGAACGCACAATGAAAAGACACCTGAATCCCCTGGGAGTCGGGGAGTTACGACAACACATCGCATCAGAAAGGGAGCCGAAGCCGAAAACCGCCAACCCTGACCAATCAGCCGGTCCTGACACAGATCGACATCGGGTGATGACCTCACGTCGAGGCCGCACTCATGACATCGATTCCACTCGGCCCGCCCACTCATAGGGGGCGGACATCAGCGGCCGAAGAAGGCCTCGGCTGCCCGCCCGTGTTCACTCATCACCCACGGTCCGAGCCGGCCGGTGATCGGCGGCGGGTCCCACCCAGCGCCTCCGCCGGGCTGCGGCCCGACGGCTCCGCCCCTGCCCCACACTCACCGCTCGGACCGAAATGAGATCAGCATCCAGGTCACCATGGCCTGTTGGAGGGGTACGCCCGCATTTCCCCCGACCGACGGGAGCGGTAACGGGACATAACAGTTCACGGCCGGAACGGCAGGCGGACACGCCAGTGTCGTCCGAAGGTCGGTGCACGTTAATCTCCAGACGTCCTCGTGTGACGACTTTGGAGTGTCCGCAGTGCACGTACCTCTCCCCCACCGATGGTTCACGGCAGGGCTTCCTCAACGACAAGCCGCGCTGAAGGCGCTCGTCGCCACCGCTCTCCTGGTGGCCACCGGGGCGCAGGCCGTCGGCGCCCTCCTCCCGAGCGCCCCGCTGCTGCTCGGCGCGACCGCCGCGTCCCTGGCGGTCGAGGGTGCCCTGTACCGGTGGCAGCCCGGCATGCTGTCGATGCTCGCCAAGGCGCACGCGGACCTCACCGTCCGCCATGTGCTGCGGGACCTGCTGCTGGTGGTGGGCCTGCTGCAGCTCGCCGAGCAGGGTCAGGGGTCACAGTACGCGTGGCTGGTCTCCGGCCTGCTCGCCTTCTACGCGCTGCACTGCGCGATCCAGGCGGTCTCCGTGCTGGTCCGCCGCACCCGCACGCTGCCCGTGGTGACCCGGAACATCGACGCCTCGGCCCTGCGCCTGACCCGCGCCCCGTCCACGCTGCTGCGCCAGCCCGGCCGCCGGCTGCTGCTCCTCGGCCTGCCCGTGACGGTCGGCCTGGCCGCGACGGTGGTGACCCGGGGCCCCCTGCCCGCGGCGGCCGGGATCGCGGTGTCGCTGGTGCTCGCGGCGGTGGGCCTGGGCGCTCTGCTGCTGCGCCTGCTGCCCTCCCGGCGGCCGGCGGGCGAACAGGAGGTGCTCGACTGGTTCGACGCCTGGCTGGACGACTACCGGCCCACGGTCGGCCTGTACTTCTCCGGCGGGGCCTCCTCCGCCTACCAGGCGAACATGTGGCTGGAGACGATGAGCAGGCTCGAGGGCCGACCGGTGATCATCCTGCGTGAGCGGTTCATGGTGACGAAGCTCGCGGCGACCGACATCCCGGTGGTGTGCCTGCCGAAGGTGGCCACCCTGATGCGGCTCGAGCACTCCTCGCTGCGGGTCCTCATCCACCCGTCGAACTCCGGCAAGACCTCGCAGGTGCTGCGCATCCCCACGATCAAGCACGCCTTCGTCAACCACGGCGAGAGCGACAAGCTGTCGTCCTGCAACCCGTACGCGAAGGCCTACGACGAGGTGTGGGTGGCCGGTCCCGAGGCGCGTGAGCGGTACGCGCGGGCCGAGGTGGGGGTCGAGGACAAGGACGTGGTGGAGATCGGCCGTCCCCAGCTGGGCGCCGTGCTCCCGTACGCGGGCCCGCCGACCGGTCCGTACACCACGGTGCTGTACGCGCCGACCTGGGAGGGCTGGGACGGCAACCCGGGCAACACCTCGGTGCTCGCGGCCGGGGAGAACCTCGTCCGGGCGCTGCTCGCGGACCCGGCCGTACGGCTGCTGTACAAGCCGCACCCGCTGACCGGCTCGGTGGATCCGCGGGCGGGCGCCGCCGACCAGCGCATCCGGGAGCTGATCCGGGCGGCGAACCGGGAGCGGTCCGCGGAGGTCGCCCGGCCCACGCGTTCCGGCGCGGAGCTGGACCGGCTCACCGCGGAGCTGGACCGGCTCACCGCGGCCGGGGTCCGTCCGGACGCCGACCAGGTCGAGCGGATGCTGGCGCAGTCCGCCCCGCCGCCGGGCCGGGCCGAGGCCGTGAGCGCCGCCACGGCGGCCTGGGAAGAGGCGTACTGGGCGTCGCTGCCGGAGGGGGAGCACCAGATCGTCACCGGCGTACGGCCCGCCCTCTACGCCTGCTTCAACGTCTCCGACCTGCTGATCAGCGATGTGTCGAGCGTCATCAGCGACTTCCTGGCCAGCGGCAAGCCGTACGCGGTGGCGAACACCGGCGGGCTGTCCGAGGAGGCGTTCCGGGCGGAGTTCCCGACGGTGGCCGCGGCGACCGTCCTGACGCCGGACGCGGGCGGGGTACCGGCCCTGCTGGAGTCGGTCCGGCACCCGGAGAAGGACGACCTGGTGGGCGCCCGAGCGGAGTTGAAGCTGAGGCTGCTGGGCCCCGACGAGCCGACGGCCCAGGAGCGCTGCAACGCGGCCCTGCGCGCCCTGTCCACGGCCGCTCTGCACCACAGGTCGCGCATGTCCCCCATCCCCCAGGAGGCCCTGCTCCCCTCCCCGCGCCAGAACCCCGACGCCCACTCGGGAGCCGGGGCCGGGGCGGACACCGGAGCCGGGGCCGACACCGGGGCCCGGGGCGGTCAGGGGTAAGGGCTGTCCCACGCCGCCGCCGGGACCTTCGCCGCCGGGGCCTTCGGTTCCGGCGGCGGGTCTCCCGGACGGGGTCAGCGGGGGGCGGGCCCGGTCGGCCGTGGCCGCCGGCCGCCGCGGGGCCTCGCGGTCCAGCCGGTCCTCGGCGTCCAGCCGGATCACGGTGACATCAGGCTGCGCCACGGTCGCGTTTCCCCCCCTCACTGCAGGCTGTTTCCCTCGTATCAACCCATTCGCCACCTGTCAGATGGCTGTTCGAGGCAAGGGGTTGCCTCGAACAGCCCCTCAAGTGGCGCATGTCACAAGGAAGTCCGGTCGGCCGTGGGCCGACGCGAAAAGCTCGGCCCCCGAGGAGCAACTCCTCGGGGGCCGAGCCTGTGGGGGGATGTTCGCGTGGGTTCCGGAGGGCGCCGGGGCGGGTCAGCCCGCCCCGGCGCCCTCCGGCTCGCCGGTCACCGACGCCGCCTGCGCGGGCAGCGCGTCCGCCGACTCCACGTCCGGTCCGCCGACCACGGTCCGGGACTCCTGGCCGAGGTTGCGCGTCTCGGCCTTCCGGGCCAGTCGGCCCACCGCGGCGTTGAACCGGTCGATGGACTTCGGCTCGTCCGGGCCCAGCAGGTAGCGCTTGAGCTCGACCCGCTCCGCGGCCAGCGGATCCTTCTCCGGCTCCCGGACGGCGGCGAGCAGTTCGTCGAGTCCGGCCGCGTCGTTGGAGAGGATCACCGCGGCGCGCACCGCCGTGTTCTGCCGCTTGAACTCCTCCGCCCCCAGCCCGGCGGAGTCGGTCACCGCGTACGGCTTGCCGCTGGCGATGAAGTCGGAGACGACACTGGAGATGTCGGAGACCATCGCGTCGGAGACGTTGAAGCAGTCGTAGAGGAGCGGCCGGGGGCCCGTGATGACACGGTGCTCCCAGTCGGGGAAGGAACGCCAGTACGCGGTGTTCCACTCGGCGCGCAGCCGGGCGGCCTCCTCGTGCCGGGCCACGTCGGCCAGTCCGTCACGGCTGGCCTCGGCCTCGTCGCCGCTGCCGGTGCCGACGGCCAGCTCGTCCAGCCGGGCCTCGATGCGCGCCAGCTCGGCCGCGGCCCGCTCTTGGGCCTCCGTGTCCGCGGTGTGGCGGGAGTCGGCGGCGCGCTCGGCGGCGGCCTCCTCGACCAGCGCGGTGATCCGCTGGTGGGCGGCCTTGGCCTGCGCGCTGCGGGTTCCGGTGAACGGGTGCGGCTTGTAGAGCACCCGGACCGCGGGGTCGGCCGTGAGCAGCCGCCGCACGATGTTCTCCCCGGCCAGCAGGAGCGAGGTGTTGCCGGGGTTGTCGTCCCAGCCCTCCCAGGTGGGGGCGTACAGGACCGTCGGAGGGCGCCCGTCGGCGGCTTCGCCGCGGACGCCCTCGATGGAGGCCAGCTGGGGACGGCCGACCTCGACGATGTCCTCGTCGCGGACGCCGACGTCGGCGATGGCGTAGCGGTCGCGGCCCGCGCGGCCCGCCGTCCACACCTCGTCGTAGACCTTGCTGTACGGGTTCACACTGGCGATCTTGTCGCTGTCGCCGTGGCCGATGAAGACGTGCTTCATGGTGGGAACACGCAGCAGGTGGATGTTCTTGCCGACGTTCGCCGCGTACAGCGCGACGCGCACCGTGGACAGGTCCAGGTTCATCAGGTGCACCCCTCCGGGCACGCAGATGACGGGGACCGTGGTGGAGGCCAGACTGTTCAGTATGGTCCGCTCACGTAGTATGATCACCGAACGGGTGTCCAACCGCTCCATGGTCTCCAGCCACATGTTGACCTGGTAGGCGGAGTCCTTGGAGCCGGAGAAGTACAGCATGGTCTCCGGCCGGTAGTCGCTCAGCCAGCCGTCGACCGCTTCCAGCACCTTCTCGGCGTCCG
Source organism: Streptomyces sp. NPDC004051 (assembly GCF_053604275.1). Taxonomy (NCBI): domain Bacteria; kingdom Bacillati; phylum Actinomycetota; class Actinomycetes; order Kitasatosporales; family Streptomycetaceae; genus Streptomyces; species Streptomyces sp. NPDC004051. The sequence continues at coordinate 123,731 of NZ_JBSGHG010000011.1, forward strand.
GCGGTATCCGTCGGCCCCGCACGTAGGGGATCAGGGCCAGCACGTACAGGAGGCCCAGGAGCACCGTGCTCCCGATGCCGACGAAGCCGACGACGGCCGAGTCCAGCGCCACGGCGGCCAGTATGCCGACGACCGCCGCGAGGTCGAGGTGGAGCATCTTCTCGGCGGCGCGGTGCAGCAGTGCGCGCGGCGGTGCGTCCGGGATGCGGACGCGGGGGGCCAGGTCGATGTTGCGGGTGGCCACCGGCATGCGTCGGCGGTTGCGGATCAGCGTGGTCAGCGCGCCGTGCGGGGCCTGAAGACCGTAGAAGGCGATGAAGCAGGCGATCGCCCCGTAGTAGATCAGGTTGTCCGCGAGCGACAGGCGGGCCAGCAGCAGGATCAGCAGCAGCTGCCGGATCAGGAAGCGGATCGACAGGCCCGCCCGCACCTTGCTGAGGCAGTTGACCAGGTAGCTGCCCTTGCGGTGCAGATAGTGGTCCGCCAGGTACGTCACGGCGGCCGCTGCCGCGAAGACGGGGACGCTCGGGGCGAGCGCGGCCAGCATGAGGCAGGGGAAGGCCAGCATCATGAGGACCGCCGCGGCCAGTTCGGCCGCGCTGCCCACCCGGGCGACGCGAATAGCGGTGGATATCAACGGATCGAACCTGCTCTTGTGGGGGTGAGTTCCGGTGTGCGCCTGTAGGTAATTGTGCGGGTGACGGATTCAGGCCCCCGCGATCACCCGCGCGCGAACTGCGTGCGCGGGAGGGTCGCAGAGGCCTGAATTGACGAAAGCTATTTGTCGCAGATTACTACACGCCGTCCTGACGGTTCAGGACCGACGCGAGTGCCTGCTCGAATCCGGTGGCACGGGCCGCGCCCGCGGTCGGGTCCTGCTGCCGTACGTCGATGACATGGCCGGTGAGCTCGGAGAGCAGCACGTCCAGGGAGGTGCGGGCGACCGCCTCGGAGGACAGCAGGCTGCCCGCGGGCTCCTGACCGAAAGCCTTGGTGCGCATCGGCGTGGCGGTGCGCTCCGGGTTGACGCAGTTGACGCGGACACCATCGCCGGCCCACTCGTCGGACAGGGCCTGGGTGAGGTTCACCATCGCGGCCTTGGTCGAGGAGTAGAGGCTGTACTCGGCGCGTCCGCGGGTGTAGCTGCTGGAGGTGTAGAGCAGCAACTGCCCCTTCGTCTCGGCGAGGTACTTGTACGCGGACCGGGCGATCTGCACCGGGGCCAGGTAGTTGACCTTCAGCGCCTCCTCGATGGTGGCGTTGTCGGTCTCGGCCAGCTTCCCGATGCGCAGCACGCCGGCCGTGTTGACGACGTAGTCGATGCGGCCGGTCTCCGCGTACGCCTTGGACAGCGCGTCGTCGACCTCCTCCGGGTTCTCGACGTGGGTGCCGGTGGTGGACCGCCCGAGCGGGTACACGGTGGCGCCGTAGGACTCGGCGAGGTCGCAGACGTCCTTGCCGATGCCGTAGGAACCGCCGAAGACGACGAGGGTCTTGCCGGTGAGCAGCTCGCGGTAGGCCTCTTCGCCGATCTGCTCGGGCGCCGCCGTGGAGGCGAGCTGGAACAGCTTGTCGGCGATGAAGACGTCGACGGGCTGGGTGACCTTCATGTTGTACTCGTCGCCCGCGACGACGTGGATCGGCACGTCGGGCAGGTACTTGAGCACGACGGAGCAGTCGTCCGTGGCCTGGAAGTTGGGGTCGCCGGCGGCGACCTCGTAGGCGCGGCGGACCGTGGACAGCTTGAAGGCCTGCGGGGTCTGGCCGCGGCGCAGCCGGGAGCGGTCCGGGATCTCGGTGATGAACTCGCCGTCGTCGCCGTGGGTCCGTGTGACGATGATGGTGTCCGCGGACGGGATGGCCACGTCGACGGCCTGGTAGCGCTCCAGGGCGCTCACGCAGTCGTCGATGACGCGCTGGGAGAGCAGGGGGCGGACGGCGTCGTGGAAGAGGACGTTGCGGTCCTCGCCCTCGGCCAGGCCCTCGCCGAGGGCCGAGATGGCCCGCTCGGTGGTCTCGTTCCGTGTCGAGCCGCCCTCGATGACCCGGGTGACCTTCGTGAAGCCCGCCCTGGCGACGATCTTCTCGACGTCGGCCACGTAGCCCGGCGCCATCAGCACGATGATGTCGTCGATCGAGTCGGCGTTCTCGAAGGTGGTCAGGGTGTGCTCGATGACTGCCTTGCCGGCGATCTTCAGCAGTTGCTTGGGGATCGACAGACCCACCCGCTGGCCGGTGCCACCGGCCAGGATCACTGCGGTGGTACGGGGCTTGGCTATGTGCTGTGACACAGGTGACCTACCTCGGGGCATCAGGGAACTGCAAAATGGTCCCACTTGTGGTTACCGCAATGCAAGGTGAGCGTCCTTCACCGCATATGTACGCGCCACCTGTCATTCACCTGTGACACCCAGGTCGTTGACACCGGTTCCCCTGACACCCCGGAAATCCCTGTGAGTAACTGCACAGGTCACCGGCCTGTCGCAGCGGGTGTCCCGGGCGGGCACGGCGGCGGGCCGGGGCGGGGCGGCGGCCCCGCCCCGCCCCGGGGACCGCGGATCTTCACCCTCCGGAGGAAGGACCGCGCCCTTTCTTCATACTCGGGAGCACCGCAAAGGGTGAAGCGCCCGACAACCCGAAATTCGGCTGGTCCGCCCGCTCTTTGCGGAGGAATTCCATATGAGGATCCGGCGGTTTTCCGGTATCGGCGAAGCGGAACGACGGCCGGCGGTCGTACCGGATGGTCGTCGAGCAGCTTCGAGTGCGGGTTGTCAGCGCGCCGCGGGTCCCCCTGCGCGCGGAAGGCGGCCTGGTCCTGGTCGCCGTCGCCGGAGATGCCGGAGAGGAAGGCGCCGACGAACTCGGCCACGTCCAGGGCCTGTTCCGGCAGGAGACGAACGCGACCCGCGGACTGCCGCCCGTGCCGTGCGCCGGGGGCGCGGTGCGGGTGCGGCCGGTGCGCTGGCCGGGCGCGTCGACGTGGACGCCGTGCCCGTGGGCGGGCCCGGCCCGGGCGAGCTGCCGCGCGACGGGCACCGGGAGGTCCGGCGTGCCCCGCCGTTCAGGGGTCGGGAGCGAGCCGGGTCCACCGCACGATCCCGCGGGAGACCCGCCCCGGCGCGGGAACACCGTGTTGCCCGGGCGGGTCCTGGAGGTGAGCGGCGGACGACGGGGCCGCGGCACCGGCCGCCCGGTCCGGTCACCGTGATCCGTCGGGAGCGTGCCGCGCTCGCGGCGCGCTCCCGACGACAGGCCCTAGAACGGCTTGAAGTCGCCGTACTCCCGCTCGGCCTCGTCCCGTTCGGCCTGCCGCTCGCGGCGGCGCTGGACGGCCGGGCGGGGCGCCTCGAAGCGGTGGTCCTCGCCGCGCCGGCCGAGCATCTCCGCACCGGCGGTCACCGTCGGCTCCCAGTCGAAGACGACCGCGTTGTCCTCGGGGCCGATGGCGACGCCGTCGCCGGACCGGGCGCCGGCCTTCACCAGCGCGTCCTCCACACCGACCCGGTTGAGCCGGTCGGCGAGGTAGCCGACGGCCTCGTCGTTGTTGAAGTCGGTCTGGCGGACCCAGCGTTCGGGCTTCTCGCCGCGCACCCGGAACAGCCCGTCGTCCTCGCGGGTGACGGTGAACCCGGAGTCGTCCACGGCCTTGGGCCGGATGACGATGCGGGTCGCCTCCTCCTGCGGCCTGGCGGCCCGTGCCTGCGCCACCGACTCGGCGAGCGCGAACGACAGTTCCCGCAGCCCGAGGTGGGCGACGGCGGACACCTCGAAGACGCGGTAGCCGCGCGCCTCCAGGTCGGGCCGGACCATCTCGGCGAGGTCCTTGCCGTCCGGCACGTCGGTCTTGTTGAGGACGACGATGCGGGGACGGTCGTCGAGGCCGCCGTACTGCCGCAGTTCATCCTCGATGATGTCGAGGTCGGAGACGGGGTCGCGGTCCGACTCCAGCGTCGCGGTGTCCAGCACGTGCACGAGCACGCTGCACCGCTCCACGTGCCGCAGGAACTCGAGCCCCAGGCCCTTGCCCTGGCTGGCGCCCGGGATCAGCCCCGGCACGTCGGCGATGGTGTAGACGGTCGACCCGGCGGTGACGACGCCCAGGTTGGGCACGAGGGTGGTGAACGGGTAGTCGGCGATCTTGGGCTTGGCCGCGGAGAGCACGGAGATCAGCGAGGACTTCCCCGCGCTCGGATAGCCGACCAGCGCCACGTCGGCGACGGTCTTCAGCTCCAGGACGATGTCCTGGAGGTCCCCCGGCACGCCGAGCAGCGCGAACCCGGGCGCCTTGCGCCGCGCGGAGGCGAGGGCGGCGTTCCCGAGCCCGCCCCGGCCGCCCTGGGCGGCGACGTACGAGGTCCCGTTCCCGACCAGGTCGGCGAGCACGTTGCCCGCCTTGTCGAGGACGACGGTCCCGTCCGGCACCGGCAGGACCAGGTCCTGGCCGTCCTTGCCGCTGCGGTGGCCGCCCTCGCCGGGCTTGCCGTTGGTGGCCTTGCGGTGCGGGGAGTGGTGGTAGTCGAGGAGCGTGGTCACCGACTGGTCGACGGTCAGGATGACGTCGCCGCCCCGTCCGCCGTTCCCGCCGTCCGGTCCGCCCAGCGGCTTGAACTTCTCACGGTGGACGGAGGCACAGCCGTGGCCTCCGTTACCCGCGGCGACATGCAGTTCGACGCGGTCCACGAAGGTGGTCATGGGGGGGTGCCTCCAGAGACAGTGCGGTGTACGTGTGTACGTGTTTCCTGGTCAACACGCGAAAGGCGGACCCACCTTCCCGCCGGGGAAGTGAGGTCCGCCTCGCGAAAGTTTTCCGATCAGGCGACCGGAACGATGTTCACGACGTTGCGGCCGCGGCTGGTGCCGAACTGCACCGAACCGGCCTGCAGCGCGAACAGCGTGTCGTCACCGCCACGACCGACGCCGGCGCCGGGGTGGAAGTGGGTGCCGCGCTGGCGGACGAGGATCTCACCCGCGTTGACGACCTGACCGCCGAAGCGCTTCACGCCGAGCCGCTGGGCATTGGAGTCGCGACCGTTCCGGGTGGACGATGCGCCCTTCTTGTGTGCCATCTCTCCTCAGTCCCTTACTTCGCAGCCGTGGGGATCTCAGTGACCTTGATCGCCGTGTACTGCTGGCGGTGGCCCTGACGACGGCGGTAGCCGGTCTTGTTCTTGTAGCGCAGAATGTCGATCTTCTGGCCCTTGTGGTGGTCCACGACCTCGGCCTGGACCTTGATGCCGGCCAGCACCCACGGGTCGCTGGTCACGGCCTCGCCGTCGACGAGGAGCAGGGTCGAGAGCTCGACCGTGTCGCCGACCTTGGCGGTGGAAATCTTGTCAACCTCAACGATGTCGCCGACAGCAACCTTGTGCTGGCGACCACCGCTGCGCACGATGGCGTACACGCGGATCTCTCTCTCACTCGATGAACGGCACCCCGCAGGCCAGCCGCCCGACAGACACACGGGCAACCTCTCCCGAGCCGACCCGCGCCCGGGAGGAAGAGGTTTACGGGGATGTGGCGTCCCGATGGACACGCCGACGGTCAAGGTTACGGGGATGCGCCCCGACCGGTCAAACCGGGCCCTGCCGATCGGTGGACCCCGCGCCGGACGGGGGCGGTCCCGCCCGGCGGTTCAGGCCGTGAGCAGGTGGGCGCGCCCGAACATGGCCGCCGCGACCCGCGCGGTCGGCGTGCCGGAGTCCAGGTCCGCGCCGGCCTCCCGCAGCACCTCGACCACCTCGTCCGCGCCCTTGAACAGGGCGCCGGCGATGGGCGCCTGGTCCCGGGCGTTGCGCAGGTCGGGGTCGGCGCCGAGCCGGAGCAGGGCCCGCACGGTGTCGGCGTGGCCGTGGTAGGCGGCGAGCATCAGCAGGGTGTTGCCGGCCTCGTCGGTCACGTCGACCGGCAGTCCGTGCTCCACGAACCCCGCCAGCTCCTCGGTCGTGCCCTCCCGGGCGAGGTCCATGGCGATGGCCACGACGCGTTCCGTCTGCTCAGGAGTCAGACCGCCCCTGCTCATGTGCATCCCTCCTGATCACGCGGTTGTGCTGGTCGTGTCCGCGCCGGCACCGGGCGGTGACGGCGCACGCCCGGGCGCGGGCCGGTGAGCGGCCCGCGCCCGGGCGCGATGCGGCGTGTACCGCGGTTCCCCGGAGCGGTGAGGCTCAGAGGTTGCCGGCGGCCAGGGCCTCGATCGCCTTGCGGACGCCCTCGCCGTAGGCCGGGTCGGCCTGGGTGCAGTTGGCGATGTGCCGCTCGACGGTCTGCTCCGAGGCGCCGTTGATGGCGCGCGCCGTGTTCTCGAAGAGAGCCTTCTGCTGCTCGGGGCTCATCAGGCGGAACAGGTTGCCGGGCTGCTCGAAGTAGTTGTCGTCGTCCTCACGGAAGTTGAACCGGTCGGCGACGGCGCCCACGGCCTGGCTCGGCTCGCGGTAGGCCGGCTGGTCGGCCCAGCGGCCGTAGGAGTTGGGCTCGATGCCCGGGGTGGAGCCCTGGTTGCCGTCGACCCGCATGGCACCGTCGCGGTGGTAGGTGTTCACCGGGTTCTTCGCGGCGTTGACCGGGATCTGGTGGTGGTTCACACCGAGGCGGTAGCGCTGGGCGTCACCGTAGGAGAAGAGGCGGCCCTGCAGCATCTTGTCGGGCGAGTAGCTGATGCCCGGGACCACGTTCGCCGGGGTGAAGGCGGCCTGCTCGACGTCCGCGAAGTAGTTCGCGGGGTTGCGGTTGAGCTCCCACTCGCCGACCTCGATCAGCGGGTAGTCCTTCTTCGACCAGACCTTGGTGAGGTCGAAGGGGTGGAAGCGGTAGTTGTCCGCGTCGGCCTCCGGCATGACCTGGATGAACAGCTTCCACTTCGGGAAGTCGCCGTTCTCGATCGCCTCGTAGAGGTCGCGCTGGTGCGACTCGCGGTCCTTGCCGACCAGGGCCTCGGCCTCGGCGTCGGTGAGGTTCTTGATGCCCTGCTGGGTGCGGTGGTGGAACTTGACCCAGAACCGCTCGCCCTCGGCGTTGATCAGGCTGTAGGTGTGCGAGCCGAAGCCGTGCATGTGCCGGTACGAGGCGGGGATGCCGCGGTCGGACATCACGATCGTGACCTGGTGCAGGGCCTCGGGGAGGTTGGTCCAGAAGTCCCAGTTGTTCTCGGCGTCGCGCAGGTTGGTGCGCGGGTCGCGCTTCACCGCGCGGTTGAGGTCCGGGAACCGCAGCGGGTCGCGGAAGAAGAAGACCGGGGTGTTGTTCCCGACCAGGTCCCAGTTGCCCTCGTCCGTGTAGAACTTCAGGGCGAAGCCGCGGATGTCGCGCTCGGCGTCGGCCGCGCCGCGCTCACCGGCGACGGTGGAGAACCGGGCGAACAGCTCGGTCTTCTTGCCGACCTCGGAGAAGATCTTCGCGCTGGTGTACTGCGTGATGTCGTGGGTCACCGTGAAGGTGCCGAAGGCGCCCGAGCCCTTGGCGTGCATCCGGCGCTCCGGGATGACCTCGCGGTCGAAGTGCGCGAGCTTCTCCAGGAACCACACGTCCTGCAGGAGCATCGGGCCGCGCGGACCGGCCGTCAGGGCGTTCTGGTTGTCGGCGACCGGCGCGCCGGCGGCCGTGGTCAACGGCTTCTGGTTGTTCTCGGTCAAAGCTCGCTCCTCGGTGTGTGGTTCTTCGCGGGGGTCAGGGCCTGGCGGTCCTGCGGGCCCGGCCGTCCGAGTGTCCGCGCACACTGCTCCGCGGCCCGCATCAGGACCTACCCTATGTTAGACATGATCTAAGTCAAGGCGACATTCAGAACCATACCTATTCTTGAGATGGGATCAATCGCTGGTTAGGGTGACGTACATGAGTGATCTCTTGAAGAGGCTTCGGGAACGCGGCTGGCGCCTGACCGCCCAGCGACGCGTTGTGGCCGAGGTGCTCGGCGGGGACCACATCCATCTGACCGCCGACGAGGTGCACGCGCGCGCGGTGGAGCGGCTGCCCGAGATCTCCCGGGCGACGGTCTACAACACCCTGGGCGAACTGGTGGCGCTGGGCGAGCTCGTCGAGTTCTCGGCCGACCACCGCGCCACGCGCTACGACCCGAACGCGCACCGGACCCATCACCACCTGCTCTGCGAGGGCTGCGGCACCATCCGCGACGTGCACCCGGTGGGCAGCCCCCTCTCGGACCTCCCGGAGTCGGAACGCTTCGGATACGCGCTCTCCGGCGTCGAGCTGACCTACCGCGGCATCTGTCCGGACTGCACGGCCTGACGGCCGGCCGGGGCGGGCCGGCCCGCCGGTTCTCAGCCGCCCAGGCTCTCCCGGTAGGCCACGCACTCCTCGTAGGAGGGCAGCAGGCCCTGCGCGCGGGCCTCGGCCAGGGTGGGCGCCTGCTCGTCCTTCGCGGAGAGCAGCGGCGTGAGGTCCCCGGGCCAGTCGATGCCCAGCGCCGGGTCGAGCGGGTGGATGCCGTGCTCGCGCTCGGGCGCGTACCCCTCGGAGCAGAGGTAGACCACGGTGGCGTCCTCGGTGAGCGCCATGAAGCCGTGGCCGAGGCCCTCGGAGAGGTAGACCGCGTGGTGGTCCCGGTCGTCCAGGCGGACGGCCTCCCAGTGGCCGAAGGTGGGCGAGCCGGTCCGGATGTCCACGATCACGTCGAGGACCGCGCCGCGCACGCACGTGACGTACTTGGCCTGGCCGGGCGGCACGTCGGCGAAGTGGATGCCGCGCAGGGTGCCCCGGCTGGACACGGACATGTTGGCCTGGGCGAGCGTGAGCGGGTGGCCGGCCGCCTCGGTGAAGACCGGGGCCTTGAACCACTCGTGGAAGCTGCCCCGGCCGTCGGGGAAGATCTTCGGCTCGTGCACCCAGGCGCCGGAGAGGGAAAGGGGTTGCATCTCAGGGGTCCTCAGTCCTTCTTCCACTGGTTCGTCAGTGACCGTTTGACGCGCCCGGCGGCCCTGCGCCACAGGGGGCGGGACGGGGCGCTCCTCTTCGACGCGGCGGACGCGGCCAGCGGGGTGTGCCGGTCGATCACCCGGGCGGTGCCGTCGGCGGCGACCACCACGTCGACCGGGAGCCGGGTCCACTTCGCCTCGCCCCGGCCGGCGGACGGCACGCCGATCCGGACGGCCCAGCGCTTCCCGGTGAGCTTCTCCAGCGGCAGTACGGCGCTCACGGTCCGGCCGTCCACCACGGCGTCGGCCGGGAACTTGCCCACGTTCTTGCGCTCGAAGCGGAGCCGCACCGGGTCCCCTGCGGTCGCCGCGACGTGCAGCGGCAACGGGAGCCGTACGGCGGATCCGTCGGCCACGGCCTCGGCCGGGTCCATCAGGACCACCGCCTCGCGCTCCAGCTTGTTGGTGTGCTGGTCGACGTCGAGGGAGAGGTTGCCCGGCCCGTCGGTCCAGTACGGCAGGACCAGCCGCCTCGGCTCACCGGTGAGCGCGGCCAGCCGTCCGGCCTCCACGTCCTCGCCGCGTACCGCGCCGAGCCGGGTCTCCTTGCTCCAGCCGCAGGACTTGATGCGCAGGTGCAGGTCCCAGATGCCCTTGTCCAGGGGCCCGCCCGCGGCCGCGGTCTCCGGGTCGAGGGCGGCGCGCGCGGTGATCCGCAGGCGGAAGGCGCCCTCCCCCGCGTCCGCGCGGTGCGGTGCGCACTCGACCGGGAGGTAGTACTGCGTGGCGTTCTCGCGGTGCCGGACCACCAGGTCCACCCCGCTCCTGTCGACCGGGGCGTCCAGGGTGATGCCCTGGCCGGCCAGCGCCTCGAGCGCCTTGTCGGACAGCGGCAGGCCGAGCAGGTCGTGCCCGCCCTCCCGGCGGAAGGTCATCGGCTCGCCGTCGACCTGGTACTCGGCGGTGAACCCGATCTCCAGGACGCCGTCCTCCCAGGTCAGGGAGGACAGGGTGCCGGTGGGCCTGATCCCGGCCTCCCAGCGGGCGAGGGCGCGGACGTCCTGGTAGTGGTCGGCCGCGATCAGTCCGGCCACCACCCGCTGCAGGGGGGCGACCCGGGCGAACACGCCCGGCCCGAACCGCTCGGTGATCACACCGCGGATCTCGCGGTACAGCTCCTCGGCGTAGTCCTCGGGGAGCCTGAGCAGCCGGTCGCCGCGCAGCCGCTCGACCATCTCGTTGCGCAGCCAGCGGCTGAACAGCCTGTCGCGCAGCGGGCCGGGCTCGGTGAGCTCCTCGACCACGTCGAGGGCCTCCCGGAGGTTCTCGAAGTAGCCGACCGGGTCGAAGCGCTGGAAGCCGGCGTTGGAGCCGTCGTCGCGGGTGATGTGGTAGTAGCACGGGTAGTCGCTGAGCACGGCGACGCTCCTGGCCCGCAGATACGCCTCGACGACGAAGACGTGGTCCTCCAGCCGGCGGCGGCCCTCCTTGAAGCGCATGCCGTGCTGTGCGAGGAACTCCCGCCGGAACATCTTGTGCGGGGTGAGGCTGTCGATCAGCGGCGCGTTCTCCACCGTCGCGCGCGGCCGGTTGACCCGGAACAGCTCCTGCGGGACCGGGCGGCCGATGCCCGCCATCTTCCCCACGACCACGTCGGCGTCGTTCGCCTTCCCGTAGTCGTACATCCGCTCCAGGGCCTCGTCGCCGAGCCAGTCGTCGTGGTCGGCGAACATGACGTACTCGCCCCGGGCGGCGTCGATGCCGGTGTTGCGGGGCCGTCCGGACCAGCCGGACGCCTCCTGGTGGACGACGTGGATGTGGGGGTGCTCGGCCGCCAGCCGGTCCAGCCGGGCGGGGGTCTCGTCGGTGGAGCCGTCGTCGACGAAGAAGACCTCGAACTCGTCGGGGGCGAGGCTCTGCCGCAGCAGGCCGGTGATGCAGTCCTCCACGTACTGGCCCGGGTTGTAGACCGCGATGACGACGCTGACCTTCACTGTCACGCCGGGTTCTCCTTCTCGTGGGACCGGTGGATCTCCGAGAACGCCTCGGTGAGGGCCGCGCGCCAGTGGCGCGGCGGCTCGATGCCGGCGGCGGTGAGGCGCTCGTGGCCGAGCACGCTGTAGGCCGGGCGGGGAGCGGGGCGGGCGAACGCCTCGCTGGTGGTGGGGCGGACCCGGTCCGGGTCGGCGCCGAGCAGGCGGAAGATCTCCCGGGCGAGGCCGTACCAGGTGGTCTCGCCGGAACCGGTGCCGTGGTAGACGCCCGCCGGGGCGGTGCCGGCCAGGGCTTTGCGCCCCAGTTCGAGCAGCAGGCCGGCCAGGTCGGCGCTCCAGGTGGGCTGGCCGCGCTGGTCGTCCACGACGTCCAGCGTCTCGCGCCGGCCCTCCAGTCCGATCATGGTGCGGACGAAGTTGGGGCCGCCCTGGCCGTACAGCCAGGCGGTGCGGACGACGTAGCCGCTGTCCGGGAGGGTCTTCAGGACGGCCTGTTCGCCGGCGAGCTTGGTGCGGCCGTAGGCGCTGCGCGGGGCGGTGGGGGCGTCCTCGGCGTACGGCGTGGTGGCGTCGCCGGCGAAGACGTAGTCGGTGGAGACGTGGAGCAGGACGGCGCCGGTACGGGCGCAGGCGTCGGCGAGGTGGGCCGGGCCGTCGCCGTTGACCGCGAGCGCCTCGGCCTCGCGGGTCTCGGCGTCGTCCACGGCGGTCCAGGCCGCGCAGTTGACGACCACGGCGGGCCGGTGGCGTTGGAGCGTGCGCCGTACGGCGTCGGCGTCCGTGAGGTCCAGCGCCTTCCGGTCGAGGGCGGTGACCTGCTCACCCGCCGCCGCCAGCCGGGCCAGTACGTCCCGGCCGAGCATGCCGCCCGCCCCGGTGACCAGCCAGCCGGCCGGAGCACCGGCCTGTTCCTTCATCGGGTTCATCCCTCTCCTCGTCCTCTGTGCCGGATGGCTCGGGACGAGGGCGGTCCCCGGCCCGCAGGGGGTGAAGGCGCGTCAGCCCAGCGCCGCCCGCTCCTTCAGCGGCTCCCACCAGTCGCGGTTGTCCCTGTACCACTGGACGGTTTCGGCGAGGCCCGTGCGGAAGTCCTTGCGCGGCTCGTAGCCCAGCTCTTCGCGGATCTTCGTGCAGTCGACGGAGTAGCGGCGGTCGTGGCCCTTGCGGTCCTCGACGTACTCGACACCGGTCTCCCAGTCGGCGCCGCAGGCCTCCAGCAGCAGTCCGGTGAGTTCCCTGTTGGAGAGTTCGGTGCCGCCGCCGATGTTGTAGACCTCGCCCGCGCGGCCCTTGGTGCGGACCAGTTCGATGCCCTGGACGTGGTCGTCGATGTGCAGCCAGTCGCGGACGTTGCCGCCGTCGCCGTACAGCGGGACCTTCCTGCCGTCGAGGAGGTGGGTGACGAAGAGCGGGATGACCTTCTCGGGGAAGTGGTGGTGCCCGTAGTTGTTGGAGCAGCGGGTGACGCGGACGTCCAGGCCGTGGGTGCGGTGGTAGGACAGCGCGATCAGGTCGCTGGATGCCTTCGCCGAGGAGTAGGGCGAGTTGGGCTGCAGCGGGTGGGTCTCGGGCCAGGAGCCCTCGTCGATCGAGCCGTAGACCTCGTCGGTGGAGATGTGCACGAAGGTCTCGACGCCGGCCCGGTGCGCGGCGTCGACGAGCGTGTGGGTGCCGACCACGTTCGTGCGGACGAACTCCGCGCCGCCGTCGATGGAGCGGTCGACGTGCGACTCGGCGGCGAAGTGCACCACCTGGTCGTGCTCGGCCATCAGCCCGCCGACCGTCTCCGGGTCGCAGATGTCGCCCTGCACGAAGGCGAATCCGGGGTGTGCGCGCACCTCGTCGAGGTTGGCCGGGTTGCCCGCGTACGTCAGCTTGTCCAGGACGGTGACCGCGACGTCGCCGGGGCCCTGGGGGCCGAGCAGCGTACGGACGTAGTGCGAGCCGATGAAGCCGGCGCCGCCGGTCACCAGGATCCGGGTCGGGCGGGCCGAGGAGGCCGGGGAGGAAGGGGCCGTCATGAGGAGATCTGCACCTTGCTGTGATCACCGAGCACGAGCCGGTGGGCCTTGAGGTTACGGGGAGCGGGCGTGACCTCGACGTCGCGCCCGATGAGCGAGGTCTCGACCCGGCGCACACCGGTCACGGACGAGCCCCGCAGGACGATGGAGTACTCGATTTCGCTGTCCTCGATCCGGCAGTCCTCGGACACCGAGGTGAAAGGTCCGATATAGGCGTCGCTGACCACCGTACCCGCGCCGATGACCGCGGGCCCGACGATCCGGCTGCCGTGGACGCGCGCGCCCTCCTCGATGCGCACCCGGCCGACGATCTCGCTGGCCCCGTCCACCACGCCGGCGTTGTGCGGCTCCAGGGACTCCAGGACGGACCGGTTGACCTCCAGCATGTCGGTGACGTTGCCGGTGTCCTTCCAGTATCCGGAGATCGTGGTGGAGCGGACGTCCCGCTTCTCGTCGATCAGCCACTGGATGGCGTGCGTGATCTCCAACTCGCCGCGCCGGGAGGGCCCGATGGAGCGGGCCGCCTCGTGCACGGCCGGGGTGAACAGGTAGACGCCGACGAGAGCCAGATCGCTCTTCGGGTGCTCCGGCTTCTCCTCCAGGCCCACCACCCTGCCGTCGTCGCCGAGTTCGGCGACGCCGAAGGAGGTGGGGTCGGAGACCTCGGTCAGCAGGATCTGCGCGTCGGGCCGCTCCGTCCGGAACTCCTCCACCAGCCCGGTGATGCCGCCGACGACGAAGTTGTCGCCGAGGTACATGACGAAGTCGTCGTCACCGAGGAAGTCCTGGGCGATGAGCACGGCGTGCGCCAGTCCCAGGGGCGCCTCCTGGGGGATGTACGTGACCTCGATCCCGAAGCGGGAGCCGTCTCCCACCGCCGCGCGGATCTCGTCCGCGGTGTCGCCGACGATGATCCCGACCTCGCTGATCCCGGCTTCGGCGATCGCTTCCAGACCGTAGAAGAGCACCGGCTTGTTGGCGACGGGCACCAGCTGTTTGGCCGAGGTGTGGGTGATGGGGCGGAGACGGGTCCCCGCTCCCCCGGAAAGCACGAGAGCCTTCACTTCTTGCGCCCCCAATACTCCGCTCACACAGGGAAGGAAGCCCCATTTGTCCAACATTGATGTGAATCCCGGGCAACATCATAGTCTTGCCCCGGGAAACTCGGTTCACCCACTGTTCGGGCCGTCAGTTTCTGTGCCACGGGCGAGAGTTGGGGAAAAAGCGATCCGCCCCCGGCAGAGCCGGGGGCGGATCGTGTTCCTCGTGCGGTCCGACGTCACTCCCCGTCGGTGGTGGTCGACACGGACGGGGGGGACTGCTGTTCGGCCGCCGCCGTCTTCTTCGCCGGCGCCTTTTTCGCCGCCGTCTTCCTGGTGGCGGTGCTCTTGGCGGCCGTCGTCTTCTTGGCGGCGGTCTTGGTGGCCGCCGTCTTCTTCGTGGCGGCCTTCTTCACCGTGGCCTTCTTGGCGGTGGTCTTGGCGGCCGCCGTCTTCTTCGTGGCCGCCTTCTTCGCCGTGGCCTTCTTGGCCGCCGCGCGGGCGGTCTTCTTGGCCGGAGCCGCCTCCTCGACGGCTTCCTCGGCGGGCGCCGTCACGGTGACGTCCGCCGCCTCGGCGACCGCCGCCTCGTCCGCCGGAGCCGTCTCCGCCACCGGAGCCGTCTCCGCCACCGGAGCCGTCTCCGCCGCCGGGGCCGACGGGACGACCACGACGGCCGCCTCCTCGGACGCGGTGGACACGGTGGGCTTGCGCACCGCACGGCGGCGCGGGCGGGGCGGCGCGGCGGTCTCGGCGGCCGGCTCGGGCGACGGCTCGGCCGGGGACTCCTCGGTCACCGGCTCCGGCGTCCGCTCGGGCGCCGCGGGGGCGGTGTCCGCGATGGTCACCACCGCGGCCTGCGCACCCGCCGGAGAACCGGCCGGCGCGGACACCTTGCGGGTGGCCCGGCGACGCGTACGGCCCTGGGGAGCGGCCTCCTCGACGGGCGCCGCCGCGGCGACGGGCGCCTCGACGACCGGGTCCTCGGCGGCGGCCGGGACCGCGTGCGCCTCGGCGGCCGGTTCCGGCTGGACCGGGCGTGCGGTCTCCTCGGCGACCGTCGTCTCCTGGGCCGTCGGCACCTTTGCGCCGGGCCCGGACCCGTCGGCGGCCACGGCGGCCGCGGCGGCGGCAGCCGGCTCGCGCCGGGACTGCTCGCGCCTCGGCGCACCCGCCGGAGCCGAGGCCCGGCGGCTCACCCGGCGACGGGTACGTCCGCGCGTGGCCGCGGCCTCCGCCTCGGCGGCGCTGCTGTACAGCTCCTCGTCCGGAACGTACTCGGGGGCGGGGAGCGCGACCGGCTCGGCGACCTCGGCGGCGACCTCGGCCGCCGTCTCCGACTCCGCTTCCGCCTCCTCCTCCGTCGTCAGGACCGCCTCGGCCTCGTGCTCGTGGAGGTGCTCCCCGGCACCGGCCCGCGCCCGCTTCCTGCGCCTGCCGCCGCCACCGGCGGCGGTGGGCTGCTCCAGGTGGACGATGACACCGCGCCCGTTGCAGTGGACGCAGGTCTCCGAGAACGACTCCAGCAGGCCCTGACCGACCCGCTTGCGGGTCATCTGCACCAGACCCAGCGAGGTCACCTCGGCGACCTGGTGCTTGGTACGGTCCCGGCCCAGGCACTCGAGCAGGCGCCGCAGCACCAGGTCCCGGTTGGACTCCAGGACCATGTCGATGAAGTCGATGACGATGATGCCGCCGAGGTCGCGCAGCCGCAGCTGGCGCACGATCTCCTCGGCCGCCTCCAGGTTGTTCCTGGTGACCGTCTCCTCGAGGTTGCCGCCCTGACCGGTGAACTTCCCGGTGTTGACGTCGATGACGACCATCGCCTCGGTCCGGTCGATCACCAGCGAACCGCCGCTGGGCAGCCAGACCTTGCGGTCGAGCGCCTTGGCGAGCTGCTCGTCGATCCGGTACGTGGCGAAGACGTCGACCTCGCTGGTCCACCTCTGCAGCCGGTCGGCCAAGTCGGGCGCGACGTGCGTGACGTACCCGTGGATGGTCTCCCACGCCTCGTCGCCGCTGACGACGACCTTGGAGAAGTCCTCGTTGAAGATGTCCCGCACGACCCGGACGGTCATGTCCGGCTCGCCGTACAGCAGCGTCGGCGCGCTCGAGCCGCCACCGCCCTTGGACTTCTTCTTGATCTCCTCCCACTGCGCCTGCAGCCGCTCGACGTCACGGCGCAGCTCGTCCTCGCTCGCGCCCTCGGCGGCGGTGCGCACGATGACGCCCGCGTCCTCGGGGACGACCTTCTTGAGGATGCTCTTCAGCCGGGCCCGCTCGGTGTCGGGCAGCTTGCGGCTGATGCCGGTCATCGAACCCTCGGGGACGTACACGAGGTAGCGGCCCGGGAGGGAGACCTGGCTGGTCAGACGGGCGCCCTTGTGCCCGATCGGGTCCTTCGTCACCTGGGCGAGGACCGACTGGCCCGACTTCAGCGCGGCCTCGATACGACGCGGGCCGTTGGCCATGCCCAGCGCCTCGAAGTTCACCTCACCGGCGTAGAGCACGGCGTTGCGGCCCTTGCCGATGTCGATGAACGCGGCCTCCATCGACGGCAGCACGTTCTGCACCTTGCCGAGGTACACGTTGCCGACGTACGAGGTCGCCTGCTCCTTGTTGACGTAGTGCTCGACGAGCACCCCGTCCTCCAGGACGCCGATCTGCGTGCGGTCGCCGTACTGCCGGACCACCATGACGCGCTCGACGGCCTCACGGCGGGCCAGGAACTCGGCCTCGGTGATGATCGGGACGCGCCGGCGGCCCTGCTCACGGCCTTCCCGGCGGCGCTGCTTCTTCGCCTCCAGGCGGGTGGAGCCCTTGATGGACTGCACCTCGTCCGACGGCTCGGCGGGCTTGCGCGGTTCGCGGACCTTGACGACGGTGCGCTCGGGGTCGTCGGTGGAGGTCTCGGCCTCGCCGCCGCTGTCCCCGGCCCGACGACGACGGCGGCGCCGGCGCCGGCTGCTGCTGGAGCCGCCCGCGGTGCCCGCGTCGTCGTGGTCCTCGGTCGACTCGTCGGCGTGCTCCGCGTCCTCGGCGGACCCGTCCGCGCCGTCCTCGGCGTCGTGCTCGGCGCCGGTGCGCTCAGTGTCGTCCCCGGACTCGTCGCCCTCGGCGTCCGTCTCGGCGGACTCGCCGCGCCTGCGACGACGGCCACCGCGACGACGGCGCCGGCGGGAACCGGCCCCCTCGCTCTCGTCGTGGTCGTCGTGGTCGTCGCTCTCCTCGCTCTCGTCGTGGTCGTGCTCCTCGTCGGAGGAGGGGCCCTCGGCCGACGCGTCGGCGTGCTCCGCGTCGCCTGCGGACCGGTCCGCGCCGTCCTCGGCGTCCTCGACGCGGGCGGCGGCAGCGGCGGGGGCCGCGTCGGTCTCGTCCGCCGCGCCCCGGCGGCGACGACGGCGGCGCGAGGCGGTGGGCTGCTCCTCGGGGAGCTCCTCGGTCTCCTCCGGCTGCTCGGGCTCCGGCCTGCCTGCGGCCTCGGCGGCCGCTTCGGCGGCGGCCCGCTCCGGCGTCTGGAACTGGGGCTCGGTGAACACCGGAGCCTGGAAGACGGCGACGGCGGGGCGGACGGGACGCCTCGACGTCCCGGCCTCGGCCCCGGTCGCGGCGGATCCGGCGGCCGGCCGGGCGGGCTCGGCGAACCCGGCGGCGGCCTTGCGGACCGCGCGGCGACGGCGGCGCGGAGCGGCGTCGTCCGCGGCGGGCTCGGCGGACGTTCCGGAGGTCGTGGTCTGCCCGGTGGGCTCGGTCACGGGAGCCTGCGCCTCCTCGGCGGAAGAGGCGGTGGCCTCGGCGGTCGCGGGCGCGGAGACGCTGCGCGAGGCACGGCGCCGGGTGCGGCGGGGAGCCGCGTCCTCGGCGGTGTCGGTGGTGTCGGTGGTGTCGGTGGTGTCGGCGGCAGGTGTGGTGCCGACGGCCGGTGCGGTGCTCGCGGCCGCGGCGCTCTCCGCCGCCTCGGTGGCCTCGGTGGCCTCGGTGACGGTGGTCGTCGGCGAGGTCACACGGCGCGTCGCACGACGGCGCGCACGCGGCGGGGCGGCGTCCCCGGCGGGCTCGGACGTCGCCGTCCCCGCGGCGGGCTCGACGGCCGGAGCGGCCTGAGCGGCGGGGGTCTCGGCCGTCGGCACGACGGTCTCGGTGGCCTCCGCCGACGCCGGTGTCCCGGCGGGTGAGGTCGAGCGGCGCACCACCCGGCGGCGCCGGGGCGGAGCGGCGGTGTCCGTGGCGGTCGGCGCCTCTTCCCGGGCGGCCGTGGGCTGCGCGGCGGCCTCGGCCTCGGCGCCCTCCTCGGCCGCGGGCTCGTCGTTCTCGTCGAGCGGCTCGGTGGGCTCGGCGGACGCCGGGAACTCTGCGGCCGGTATGGCCGACGTGACCGTCTCCACCTCCGTGCCGGCGCCCGTCGTGGGCGGACCGGCCGGGCGGGACGCGGCACGTCGCCGTCGACGCGGCGGCAGGGTGTCGCTGGGGCTGTTCGGTTCGGAGCCCTCTGTGGGCTCGGTCGGTTCGAGCATGCGGGGGTTCTCCCGTCAGGCTCCCGGGCGCCGCACCCGGTCCGGCGATGCCGGTGACGTCCGCGGCTCGCGCGAAGCGCGGTTGCCGCCGTCCGGGGCGCGGGCGCCGCACGGGAACTCTCTGTGTCCTGTCTCACCGGTTCCGTACACCGAATGCGCACGGCCTGGCGAAAGTCTTGTGGTCGATGCGCTGCCCGACCCAGGTGGCTCCCGAGGTACGAGGGCGGCGCTACGGCGTCCGTCCCTACGCGGGACCTTCCTTACACCGGCGCCGTCGCGGCGGCAGTGGCACCGGCCGGATGCGGCTCGGTCGCTGCTGCCTCGCGGTCGGGCGCGAGCGGGTCGGTCACCGTGCCGGTCTCTTCATCGAGCAGCCCCTGCGCCAGCCTGGTCACCGCTGCGGGGACCGGCGGCGCCAGATCGGCCACGGCGCGGAGACCGGACAGGACGTCGTCGGGTCGAACGGCAGGCGTCACGTGCCGAACAACCAGCCGCAGTATCGCACAGGGCCGGCCGGTCGGCCTATCAGCCGAAGGAGGGGGCGTTTCCAGACTTTCCAGAGCCACGACCGCGGAACGGGTGTCGAAGGTACGCATCCCGCTCTTCGTCCGGCGCTGCACCTCGACGACACCGGCCGCGTTGAAGGCGTCCACCGCTCGGCGGGCCTCCTCCCGGTCGACACCGTCCAGCCGCAGCTCCCACACCGAGGCCGTGAGCCGGTCGGCGAGCCCCGAGGTGCGGGTCTCGACCGCCTCGATGATGTCGAGCCCGGTGGGCATCGACTCGTCGAGGAGGGCTCTGATCCGCTCCGGATCCCGCGCCCGGGTGAGCGCGATCTCCAGATACTCCGCCTCACTGCCCGTGCCGGTGGGTGCGGCATTGGCGTACGACACCTTCGGGTGCGGCGTGAACCCCGCCGAGTACGCCATCGGCACCTCGGCACGGCGCAGCGCGCGCTCGAAGGCACGCTGGAAGTCACGGTGGCTGGTGAACCGGAGGCGGCCGCGCTTGGTGTAGCGCAGTCGAATGCGCTGTACCGCGGGTGCGGGCGGCGGGCCTTCGGGCTGTCGCTTGCCCAGTGTCGTTCAGTCCTTCGTGAGAGCGGTCGTACTGCTACCAAGAGTACGCGTGTCGCCGCCGATAGGTTCCCGTCGGTTCTCCACCGGTGTCGGCCGCCGCTCCCCGACGAGCATCCGGCGGAGGTCGGCGCGCGCCTGCCGCAGCGTCGCACGGGCGGAATCCAGGGACTCCCGTACGGCCCGCCCCACCGCGCGGCCCGCCTCGGCGGCGGGCCGCAGCACCGCGTCCCGCACCAGGTGCCCCACCGGTGTCAGCACACGCGCGTACGTCCACCGCGCGGGCTCCACCACGGCCCACCGCACCAGGGCGCCCAGGAACCGCCCCACCGCGAGCGAGACGTACCCGGCGACCCGCCAGGCGTGCCCGAGGGCGTCGCCGATCTCCCGCGCGACGACGGCGAGCACCCGCCCGACCGGCGTCAGCACCCAGCGCCACACGGCGAGCAGGGGCAGCACGAACAGGATCCGGGTGATCCAGTACAGCCCCGTACCGATGCCCGTGACGAGCATGCCCACCAGCCACGCCAGTCCCTTCGCGCACCGGGCGACGGCGCGCCCGAGGGGCGTGAGCACCCACCTGTACAGCCACGCGCCGGGCACGACGACCAGATACCGGGCGAGCCGGTCGAGGACGGCGAACAGCGCGTGCCCGAGCGGCGCGAGCACATGCCGGTACAGCCACCCGGCGGGCACGACGACCACCAGGTTCCCGAGCCAGGAGAGCGCCGTGCCGAGCGGCACGAGGCCGTACCGCCACAGCCCCACCAGCGGCCACACGAACACCGCCCGCCCCATCCACCACAGCGCCCGCCCGAGCGGCCGGAACACGGCACGGTCCAGCCACCGCACGGCGACGGCGCACGCGTCCCACACCATCCGCACCGGCAGGACCACGAGGAACACGAAGATCCGCACCGGCAGGCGGACCGCCACGACCAGGCACCCCTCCCCCGCCGCCTCCGGCTGCCGCGGCGAAGAGGGGCGTGGGGGCGGTACCGGTCTCCCGGCGCCTTGCTTCTCCAGGTCCATGCAGGAGAGGACGCCCCGGCAGGCCGTTCGGATGCACCGGCCCCGTTCCACCCGCACGAACGCCCTCATGAACGCCCGCGAATCTACAATGCTGTAGAAATCAGCTCTGGAGTGTCACCGCCGCGCGAACCCGCCGGCCCGTCCGCACCACGGGCATGACGCGCGGCACGAAGGAGCAGATACAGCACGACATGAACGACCACCCTGCCCCCACGGGCGCCACGCCCCGGCCCCTCCGCCACACCCTGGCGGAGAGAGCCCGCGCCGTCACCGAAGCCCGCTGGTTCGCCCTCACCGTCTTCATCCTGATCCTCACCAACGCGGCCCTGCTGGGAGCCGAGACCTACAGCGGACTCTCCAGGGACTGGCACCACGGATTACGCCTCGCCGAACACCTCTGCCTCGCCGCCTTCACCGTCGAGATAGCCCTGCGCGCCTGCGCCCACGCGGACCGCCCCCGCGACTTCTTCCGCGACCCCTGGAACCTCTTCGACCTGGCCGTCGTCATCTGCGCGTTCCTGCCCCTGGTCCGGGAGAACACCACCGTCCTGCGGCTGCTGCGCCTCGCCCGCGTCCTGCGTACCGCCCGCTTCCTCCCCCAGCTGCGGATCGTCTTCGTCGCGGTGGGCCGCAGCCTGCCGGGCACCGTCAGCTTCCTCCTGGTGGGCGCGCTCCTGCTCTACGTCTACGCCATGGTCGGCTGGGTCTTCTTCAGCGAGGCGGACCCCGGCCAGTTCGGCTCCATCGGCCGCGCCGCCCTCACCCTCTTCCTGCTGATGACCCTGGACGGCCTCGGTGACGCCGTCCACGCCGGCCTGGAGATCTCCCGCTGGAGCATCCTCTACTACGCCTCCTACGTACTGTTCGCCTCGTTCGTCCTGGTCAACGTCCTCATCGGGGTCGTCATCAGCTCCCTGGAGGAAGCCCGCGAACTGGAACGCGAACACTGCCCCACCCCCGACACCGACCCCCCCGCCCCGGACCCCGCGCAGGACCTGCGCACCCGCATCGCCATCGCCAGAAAGGCCCTGGACGACCTGGAAGCCGTCCTCCCGCCCCACCGACCCGAGCAGGCCCCCGCCCCCGAGACGGTCCGGTCGTAACACCGCCCCCGTGGCAGGCCGCGAACGCCGGTGGGCCCACTCCGTGTTCCGGAGTGGGCCCACCGAACAGCTCGGGACGACCGCTCAGCTCGTGTTCTTCACCGTCAGAGGAAGAAGCTTCTTACCAGTCGGTCCGATCTGAATACTGGTGTCCATCTGGGGGCACACCCCGCAGTCGAAGCAGGGGGTCCAGCGGCAGTCCTCGACCTCGGTCTCGTCGAGGGCGTCCTGCCAGTCCTCCCAGAGCCAGTCCTTGTCGAGGCCGGAGTCGAGGTGGTCCCAGGGGAGGACCTCCTCGTAGGAGCGTTCGCGGGTGGTGTACCAGTCGAGGTCCACGCCGTACTGCGCCAGGGCCTTGTCGGCGCAGTCCATCCAGCGCTCGTAGGAGAAGTGCTCGCGCCAGCCGTCGAAGCGGCCGCCGTCCTCGTAGACCGCGCGGATGACCGCGCCGACGCGGCGGTCGCCGCGGGAGAGGAGGCCCTCGACGATGCCGGGCTTGCCGTCGTGGTAGCGGAAGCCGATGGAGCGGCCGTACTTCTTGTCGCCGCGGATCTTGTCGCGCAGCTTGGTCAGGCGGGCGTCCGTCTCCTCGGCCGACAGCTGCGGCGCCCACTGGAAGGGGGTGTGCGGCTTGGGGACGAAACCGCCGATGGAGACGGTGCAGCGGATGTCGCCCGAGCCGGAGACCTCGCGGCCCTTCTGGATGACGTTCATCGCCATGTCGGCGATCTGGAGGACGTCGTCGTCGGTCTCGGTGGGCAGGCCGCACATGAAGTAGAGCTTCACCTGGCGCCAGCCGTTGCCGTAGGCCGTGGCGACGGTCCTGATCAGGTCGTCCTCGGAGACCATCTTGTTGATGACCTTGCGCATGCGCTCCGAGCCGCCCTCGGGGGCGAAGGTCAGGCCGGAGCGGCGGCCGTTGCGGGTCAGTTCGTTGGCCAGGTCGACGTTGAAGGCGTCGACGCGGGTGGAGGGGAGGGAGAGGCCGATCTTGTCCTCTTCGTAGCGGTCGGCGAGGCCCTTGGCGATGTCGCCGATCTCCGAGTGGTCGGCGGAGGAGAGGGAGAGCAGGCCGACCTCTTCGAAGCCGGTGGCCTTCAGGCCCTTCTCGACCATGTCGCCGATGCCGGTGATGGAGCGCTCGCGCACCGGGCGGGTGATCATGCCGGCCTGGCAGAAGCGGCAGCCGCGGGTGCAGCCGCGGAAGATCTCCACCGACATGCGCTCGTGCACCGTCTCGGCGAGCGGGACGAGGGGCTGCTTGGGGTAGGGCCACTCGTCGAGGTCCATGACGGTGTGCTTGGAGACGCGCCACGGGACGCCCGACTTGTTCGGCACGACGCGGGCGATCCGGCCGTCGGGGAGGTACTCGACGTCGTAGAAGGCGGGGACGTAGACGCCGCCGGTCCGGGCCAGGCGGAAGAGGAGTTCCTCTCGGCCTCCGGGGCGGCCCTCCTCCTTCCAGGCGCGGATGATCCGGGTGATCTCCAGGACGGCCTGCTCGCCGTCGCCGATGACGGCGCAGTCGATGAAGTCGGCGATCGGCTCGGGGTTGAAGGCGGCGTGGCCGCCGGCCACGACGATCGGGTCGTCGAGGCCGCGGTCCTTGGCCTCGATCGGGATGCCGGACAGGTCCAGGGCGGTGAGCATGTTGGTGTAGCCAAGCTCGGTGGAGAAGCTCAGGCCGAACACGTCGAAGGCCTTGACCGGGCGGTGGCTGTCGACCGTGAACTGCGGGACGGCGTGCTCCCGCATCAGTTCCTCCAGGTCCGGCCAGACGCTGTAGGTGCGCTCGGCGAGGACGCCGTCCTGTTCGTTGAGCACCTCGTAGAGGATCATGACGCCCTGGTTGGGCAGTCCGACCTCGTACGCGTCGGGGTACATGAGGGCCCAGCGGACATCACAGCTGTCCCAAGGCTTGACCGTGGAGTTGAGCTCTCCGCCGACGTACTGGATCGGCTTCTGCACATGCGGGAGCAGCGCTTCGAGCTGCGGGAACACAGACTCGGCGGCCACGGCGGCTTCGGCAGGCATCTCGGGAACCTTCGTGTGCTGGCTGGGGTTCCCCCGGCCGGAGGCTGGGGGGCGGGTGACCATCCAGCCTAACCGCTTCAGAAGGCGGCGGATTTTCTGATCGGCTTCCAGGTTTCCGGGAGGGCGTTCTCGGTGATCTCCGCGCGCCGTTCCTCGCGTCCGTACAGCACCCCGTACGTGAAGTCGCTCTCGCCCGCCGCGTGGGCGACGGCGGCGAGTTCGCACAGGGTCTTGCGGGCCATGACGCTGTCCTGGTGGTCGCCGAGCAGGCCCTGGAGGGACTTCATGCTCTTTACCAGGTCCTTGGCGGGGGCGTCGAGGGCCGGGGTGGCGGCCTCGGCGGCGTAGCGGGTGCGCTTGGTCTTCTTGCGGGCGTCGTGCAGGGCGAGGTCGCGTTCGTGGCCGGGCGGGAGGTCCAGGGCCCGGGTGACGAGGCCGGAGAGCTTGTCGAGGTCCTTGCCCACGGCCTTGGCGAGCGCCTTGTCCGGGCCGGCCGCGGCCTTCTTCCGCAGGGGCGGGTCGGCCAGCAGGGCGTCGAGGGCGTCGAGCAGGGTGAGGTAGCGGCGGGAGTCGAGGACTCCGGTGACCTTGCCGTGGGCTCCGCGGTGGCCGGTCTCGGCCCAGGTGGTCAGCCTGTCGCGCACGGGGCCGTGGACGAGGGTGCCGGGCAGGTCGTCCAGGGCCGTGGTGAGGCGCTCGGCGAGGACTTCCTGGTCGCGGTCGAGGCCGAGTTCTCCGGCCAGCCATTTCAGGTCGGCGCCGATGGGGTCGGTGGTCTTCCGGTCGAGGACGTTGCGGAAGGAGCGGAAGGTGCTGCGCAGGCGGCGGGTGGCGACGCGCATGCGGTGCACGGAGTCGGGTACGTCCTGGCGTACGGCGGGATCGAGTTCGACGAGGGCGTCCCGCTGGGCGCGGACGTAGGCGAGGACGTGGTCGCCGGCGGTGACGGGTTGGCCGACCGGGCGGCTGCGGTGCTTGCGCTTCGGCGCCGCGGCGGGGGCGGCCGCGGGTGCGGGGGCGGCCTGGGGGGTGTGCGTGGGGGGTGCCGTCTCGGCGAGGGCCCTGGCGAGTTTGGAGGGTGACTTCGAGGGGCGCAGGCCCGCCTTGCGGAGCCGTTCGTCGACCTGGTCGAGGAAGGCGGGGTCGCCGCCGTCGGCGAGTTCGACCTCGATCTCGGTCCACCGGGCGGTGCCGTCGCCGGTGAGGCGTTCGGCGTGCACGGTGTCGACGCTGATCTCGGCGAGGAGCCGGCCGGTGGTGTCGAGGAGGTGGCGCACCTCGCGGTCGGAGCGCAGCCGGACCACGGGGCCCAGCGCGGCGCCGCGGACGCGGGAGCGGACGAGCCGGGCGAGGTCCTCCGGGAGGGTGTCGGAGAGCGGGGCGCGGATCTCGTCGCGCACTCCGGGGGCGACGGGGAACTTCAGGTGCCAGCCGGCGTCGGAGCCGCCGGTGCGGCGGCGCAGGGTGAGGGAGGCGGCGGTGAGGCGGTGGTCGGCGGTGTCGTAGTAGGTGGCGTCGAGGTGGACGGTGCCCTGGTCGGCGATGGAGGCCACGCCGGGGAGGCCGGTCAGGTCGGGGAGTCCGTTGTCGCCGGACTCGTACTTTCGCTCGATTTCGCGTGTGGTGTCCGCCATGAACTGAACCTATCCGCCGGACCCGGATCTAGTCGTGGCCGGTGCGCGGCGGCGGGGCCGTCGCGCACCGGCCGTGCGGCCGGACGGGGTCGCGGTCACGCGGACAGCGGGCGTTGCAGTCTGATCGACTGCAGGAGGCCCACGGCCAGCCACACCGCGAACATCGACGAGCCGCCGTAGGAGACGAACGGCAGGGGCAGACCGGTGACCGGCATGATGCCGAGGGTCATGCCGATGTTCTCGAAGGTCTGGAAGGCGAACCAGGCGACGATGCCGGCGGCGACGATGGTGCCGTACAGGTCGGTGGTGTCGCGGGCGATGCGGCAGGCGCGCCACAGGATGACGCCGAGCAGGCCGATGATCAGTGCGCCGCCGACGAAGCCGAGTTCCTCCCCGGCGACGGTGAAGACGAAGTCGGTCTGCTGCTCGGGGACGAACTGGCCGGTGGTCTGCGAGCCCTGGAAGAGGCCGGAGCCGGTGAGGCCGCCGGAGCCGATGGCGATGCGGGCCTGGTTGGTGTTGTAGCCGACGCCGGCGGGGTCGAGTTCGGGGTTGGCGAAGGCGGCGAAGCGGTTGATCTGGTACTCGTCGAGGATTCCGAGCTGCCAGACGGTGACGGCGCCGATGGCTCCGGTGCCGATCAGGCCGAAGATCCACCGGTTGGAGGCGCCGGAGGCGAGCAGGACGCCGAGCACGATGACGACCATGACCATGACCGAGCCGAGGTCGGGCATCAGCATCACGATCAGCATGGGGACGACGGCCAGCCCCAGGGCCTGGAGGACCGTGCGGTGGTCGGGGTAGGGCTTGTCGCCGGCGTCGACCCGGGCCGCGAGCAGCATGGCCATGCCCAGGATGATGGTGAGCTTGACGAACTCCGAGGGCTGGAGCGAGAAGCCTCCGCCGAGCTTGATCCAGGAGTGGGCGCCGTTGATGGTGGAGCCCAGTGGGGTGAGCACCAGCAGGATCAGGAAGACCGAGGCGCCGTAGAGGACCGGTACGGCGGTGCGCAGGGCGCGGGGGCCGAGCCAGAGCATGGCGATCATCAGGGCCAGGCCGATGCCGGTGTTCAGCCAGTGCCGGACCAGGAAGTAGTACGGGTCGCCCTGGTTGAGCTCGGTGCGGTTGCGGGTCGCCGAGTAGACCAGGAGGGAGCCGAGCAGCGACAGGGCGGTCGCCGACAGCAGTATCGGCCAGTCGAGTCGCCGGGCCGGGGAGTCGCGGGCGAGGAGCCGCGTCCAGCCGGCCCGCTCGGGTCCGTAGCCGGAGACGTGGAAGCTGTTGACTCCGCCGCTCATGACGCCGTCCTCCGGCCTGCCGTGCGGCGCGCCCGGCCGGCGCTCCGTCGTGCGTCCCTGCGGCGGGTGTCGCGGTTGGCGGGCGGGGGCGTGTTCACGGTCGCGCCCTGGTCCTGGCCGTCGGGGGTGCCGTCAGGAGTGTTGTCGGGAGCCGTCCCGTCTTCTTCGGTCCCGGCCTCCTCCGTTGCTGCCTCCGCGGCGGCCCGCAGGTCCTTGGCCGGGTCCTTGGAGATCTTCGGGGAGACGATGGTGCCGTCCGTCCTGACCTCGGGCAGCGTCTTCTGCGGGGTGGGCAGCAGCGCCCTCTTCTCGTCGATCTCGCCCTCCGGGGAGATGCCGTACAGCGCGTTGTAGACGTTGCGCACGGCGGGGCCCGAGGCGCCGGAGCCGGTGCCGCCCTGGGAGATCGTCATGACGATCGAGTAGTCCTTGGTGTACGTCGCGAACCAGGAGGTGGTCTGCTTGCCGTGGACCTCGGCGGTACCGGTCTTGGCGTGCATGGGGATCTCGTCCTGCGGCCAGCCGCCGAACCGCCAGGCGGCCGTACCGCGGGTGGCGACCCCCTCGAGGGCTCCGTCTATGGCCTTGAGGGTCTTCTTGGTCATCGGCAGCTTGCCGTGCGCCTTGGGTTCGATCTCCGTGACCTGCTTGCCGTCGGGGCTGATGACGGCCTTGCCGACGGTGGGCTGGTAGAGGGTGCCGCCGTTGGAGAGGGCCGCGTAGATGGTGGCCATCTGGATGGGGGTGACGAGGGTGTCTCCCTGGCCGATGGAGTAGTTGACGGAGTCACCGGCGCGCAGTCGGTTGCCTTCGAGGCAGTTCTCGTAGGCGATGCGCTCGACGTAGCTGCCGTCCTTCTTGCCGGACTTGCACCAGGCGTCCTTGTTGGCCTTCCAGTAGTCGGCCTTCCACTGGCGGTCGGGGACCCGGCCGGTGACCTCGTTGGGCAGGTCGATGCCGGTCAGCTCGCCGAGGCCGAACTGGTGGGAGGTCTTGTAGAACCAGTCCTTGGCGTTCTTCTTCGGCTTGTTGCCGCCGTCGCGCTTCCACTCCTCGTGGGCGAGCCGGTAGAAGACGGTGTCGCAGGAGACCTCGAGGGCGCGGCCGAGGCTGATGCCGCCGAAGCTCTGGGACTCGAAGTTCTTGAAGACCTGGCCGCCGATGGAGTACGAGCTGGAGCACTCGTAGGGGCCGTTGAAGGAGTACCCGGCGTTGATCGCGGCGGCCGTCGGGATGACCTTGAAGATGGAGCCGGGTGCCGAAACGCCCTGGATGGCGCGGTTCAGCAGCGGGTAGTTGGACTTCTTGCCGGTGAGCTTGGCGTAGTCCTTGCCGGAGATGCCGCCCACCCAGGCGTTGGGGTCGTAGCTCGGGTTGGAGGCCATGGCGACGACGCGGCCGGTCTTGGCCTCCATGACGACGATGGCCCCGGAGTCGGCCTCGTAGAGGCGGTTGGTGTTGCGGTCCATCTCCTTGCGGGCCTGCTTCATCGCCTCGTTCAGCTCGTACTCGGCGACCCGCTGGACGCGGGCGTCGATGCTGGTGACGAGGTTGGCGCCGGGCTGGGCGGGGTCGGCCTCGGCCTCGCCGATGACGCGGCCGAGGTTGTCGACCTCGTAGCGGGTGACGCCCGCCTTGCCGCGCAACTGCTTGTCGTACTCGCGTTCCAGTCCGGAACGGCCGACCTGGTCGGAGCGCAGGTAGGGCGAGTCGGTGTCCTGGGCCTGCTGGAGTTCCTCGTCGGTGACGGGCGAGAGGTAGCCGAGGACCTGGGCGGTGTTGGCCTGCCCGGGGGCTGCGTACCGGCGTACGGCCTGGGGCTCGGCGGTGATGCCGGGGAAGTCCTCGGCACGCTCGCGGATCTGCAGGGCCTGCTTGGCGGTGGCCTCGTCGGTGATGGGGATGGGCTGGTAGGGCGATCCGTTCCAGCAGGGCTGGGGGGTCTTGGCGTCGCACAGCCGGACCTTCTCCATGACCTCCTTGGTGGGCATGGAGAGGACGTCGGCGAGCTTGGTGAGGACGGCCTGGCCGTCGTCCCGCATCTTCAGGAGTTCGGTGCGGGAGGCGGAGACGACCAGCCGGGTCTCGTTGTCGGCGAGGGCCACTCCGCGGGCGTCCAGGATGGAGCCGCGGACCGCGGGCTGGACGACCTGCTGCACGTGGTTGCCGGAGGCCTTCTTCGCGTACTCGGCGCCCTCGCGGATCTGGAGGTACCACAGGCGCCCGCCCAGGGTGCCGAGGAGGGAGAGGACGAGGATCTGGATGACGACGAGCCGGATCTGGACCCGTGGGCTGCGCCCGGTCTCGGGGATGTTAGTCATGGGCGCAGCCCGTTCCGTTGAGGGTGCCGGTGGGAGACGGGTGGGAGGTCACGGCGGCTGCCTCCCTCTCGGTGGGGTTCTGCGGTGTCACAGGCGCTTGACCCCCTTGATGCGGCCGGCCCGCGCCACCCGCGCCCGCGCCGCCTTCGCCCGCAGGCCCCGCTGGGCGCCGATGCGCAGCCCGGTGCCGCCCGCGCTCCAGCCGGAGGCGACGTCGCCGGACTTGGCTGAACTGTTCTCGGCCAGCGGGTCGTTCTCGGCGCGCCGGGCCAGGGCCATGACCCCGGGGACGACGAAGGGTGCGAGCAGCAGGTCGTACAGGGCCGCGCTGAGGAGCAGTCCGCCGAGGCCGACGTTGCGGGCCGCGGTGTCGCCGACGAGGGCGCCGACACCGGCGTAGAGCAGGGTGGTGCCGACGGCCGCGGCGACCACCACGGCCATCGGGCCGGTCGCCGATCTCACCTGGCCGCTCTCGGGTTTGACCAGCCCGGCGAGGTAGCCGACGACGCACAGCACGAGGGCGTAGCGGCCGACGGCGTGGTCGGCGGGCGGGGCCAGGTCGGCGAGGAGTCCGGCGGCGAAGCCGATGAGGGAGCCGCCGACGTGGCCGTAGACCAGGGCGAGGCCGAGGACCGTCAGCAGGAGCAGGTCGGGGACGGCGCCCGGGAGGTGGAGGCGGGCGAGGACGCTCACCTGGATCACCAGGGCCACCACGACCAGTGAGCTGGAGAGCAGGATCCGGTTGACGCGCATGGGGTGACAGCTCCTACTGCTCTTGCTGGTCCTGGCCGCCGGCCGGGGCCGACGGGGTGACGGTCACCGTGACGGTCGGTGTGGGCGTGGGCTTCGGCTTCTTGGGCAGCACCGTGTCGCGCGGGTCCTTCTCGGGGGCCTGGACGACCACACCGACGATGTCGAGCTTGGTGAAGCCGACGAACGGTGTGACGTAGAGGGTGCGGGTGAGGCCGCCGCCGGAGGGGTCGACCCGGGAGACGGTGCCGACGGGGACGCCGGGCACGAACGGCTTGTCTGCCTGTGAGCCGAAGGTGACCAGCCGGTCGCCCTTCTTGATCTCGGCCTTGCCGTTGAGGAGTTCGACGCGCAGGGGACGGTCGCCCTGGCCGGAGGCGAAGCCGAGTTCGTCACCGGCCTCCATGCGGGTGCCCACGGTGAAGTCGGGGTCGTTGGCGAGCAGCACGGTGGCGGTGTTCGGGCCGACGGTGGTGACCCGGCCGACGAGTCCGTCGCCGTTGAGGACGGTCATGTCGCGCTTGACGCCGTCGTTGGCGCCGATGTCGATGGTGATGGTCCAGGAGAAGCCCTGGGCCGCTCCTATGGCGATGACCTGGGCGCCTTTGATGCCGTACTGGCCCTGGCCGGCGACCTTCAGCAACGTGTCGAGCTGCTTGGCTCTGCTGCGGTTGCGTTCGTCGCTGCCGAGTTCGGCCTTGAGCGCGGCGTTCTCCCGTTCCAGTGCGGCGAGCCGGTCGTGCCGGTCACCGGAGTCGCGGACCGCGGAGACGGCGTTGCCGATCGGGTCGACCGCGCCGGCCACTCCGTTCTCGATCGGGCCGAAGACCGCCGCCGCGGCCTGCCGGGCACCGTCGACCGGTGAATCCTCACCGCCGCGGATGTCCACCGTGATCAGTGCGAAAGCAGTGGTGATCAGCAGCACCAGGAGCAGCCGGCTCTCTCGTGTGTCCCTCACGTGCGACGGCCGTGCCTTCCTCGTAGAGAACGGGTAGCGAAAACGGGGGTGGTAGCGAAGTGGTCGGAAACTAACGGGAATTAAGGGAACCGAGCATCCGAAGAACCGAGGATCCACGGTTCTCCGGACCCGGGAACTACGGGGGGTCAGCTTATGTCTCTATATCAACGATCCGCCGTACGAGAGGAGATCGTCCCGTACGGCGGAATCGAAGAGCCGCGTCATCTGCGCGGCTGGGCGTCCAACACCTGCTGGAGCGCCTCGAACTCCTCGACGCACTTTCCGGAGCCGAGCGCCACGCTGTCCAGCGGGTCCTCGGCGATGTGGATGGGCATGCCCGTCTCGCGGCGCAGCCGCTCGTCCAGACCGCGCAGCAGCGCTCCGCCGCCGGTCAGCACGATGCCCCGGTCCATGATGTCGCCGGACAGCTCCGGCGGGCACTTGTCCAGGGTGGTCTTGACGGCATCGACGATGGAGTTGACCGGCTCCTCGATCGCCTTGCGCACTTCCTCGGCGGAGATGACCACGGTCTTGGGCAGCCCGGAGACCAGGTCCCGTCCCCGGATCTCGGTGTGTTCGTCGGTGTCGAGGTCGTACGCCGAACCGATCGTCAGCTTGATCTGCTCGGCCGAGCGCTCACCCAGCAGGAGGGAGTACTCCTTCTTGATGTGCTGGATGATCGCGTTGTCCAGTTCGTCGCCCGCGACCCGGATGGACTGGGCGGTGACGATGCCGCCGAGGGAGATGACCGCGACCTCCGTGGTGCCGCCGCCGATGTCCACCACCATGTTGCCCGTGGCCTCGTGGACCGGCAGGCCGGAGCCGATGGCGGCGGCCATGGGCTCCTCGATGATGTGCACCTGGCGGGCGCCGGCCTGGGACGACGCCTCGATGACGGCACGGCGCTCGACGCCGGTGATGCCCGAGGGGACACAGACGACGACCCGCGGACGGGCCAGGTAACGCCGCTTGTGGATCTTCAGGATGAAGTAGCGGAGCATCCGCTCGGTGATCTCGAAGTCGGCGATGACGCCGTCCTTCAGCGGGCGTACGGCAACGATGTTGCCGGGGGTGCGCCCGATCATCTTCTTGGCCTCGGCACCGACCGCGAGGATCCCACCGGTATTGGTGTTGATCGCGACGACGGACGGCTCGCTGAGCACGATTCCGCGACCCCTCACGTACACCAGCGTGTTGGCGGTCCCGAGGTCGACAGCCATGTCACGGCCGATGAACGACATAGAGTTCCCCATGAGGATTCGTCTGGCCTTCCCACTGGCTTTTGAGGGCTTTTCAGGTCGGCGAGGTGGGTACGGTGACGCGAAGGCTTCCATGGTAGACGCGCCTTCGCGAACACTGCGCAAGGGTCTTCGCCATTGTCATCAGATGGCGGGTCCGGTTGCTTGTGGAGACGGGCCATCGGAGGCATGCGTTCCCCCGAACGCCGCGCATATGTCAAAAAGGTCTGGGGGTAAAGCCCCCAGACCAGCCGCCGGACGGCCGAGGCGCAGCGCACGGCCGCTATGCGATTGTTATGCGCGGTCTCGGTGGGCGGGACGTCACGCGTGGCCGGGGAAGAAGATCTTCACTTCGCGCTCGGCGGACTCCTCGGAGTCGGAGGCGTGGATCAGGTTCTCCCGGACGATCACACCGAAGTCGCCGCGGATCGATCCCGGGGCCGCGGCGACCGGGTCGGTCGGCCCGGCCAGTTGGCGCACGCCCTCGATGACCCGCTCACCCTCGACGATCATCGCCACGACCGGGCCGGAGGCCATGAACTCCACCAGCGGCTCGTAGAAAGGCTTGCCCTTGTGCTCGCCGTAGTGCTGTTCCAGTGTGTCCTGGTCCAGGGTGCGCAGCTCCAGCGCGGTGAGCTGCCAGCCGGCCTTGCGCTCGATACGGCTGATGATCTCGCCGGTCAGGCCACGACGGACGGCGTCGGGCTTGAGGAGGACGAGGGTGCGCTGGGTCACGGCGGAGCTCCTTGGGGTTCGGGCGAGAGTGCTGAGAACGCTGAAACGGTGAAACGGTGAAACGCTGAAAACGCTGAGGGATTCCGTGCAGGTTACCGGGCGCGTCGCCGCACCCGTCAGGCGGTGTCGGGCCCGCCCTCCATGGCGGCGAACCGGGCCTTCGCCTCGTCGATCTTCCGCCCGTAGTGCACCGAGGCCCACCACAGCACCGCGAACAGCACGCCCAGGAAGAACATGGTCGGGACGAAGAAGCCGGAGGCGACCAGGGCGATCTGCAGGGCCCAGCCGAGGGCGACGCCGCCGGGCCGGGTGATCATCCCGCACAGCACCACGCACAGGAACATGGCGATGCCGCACACCGTCCACACCGTGGTGACGGAGAGGCCGGGGCCCTTCATCGCGACCAGTCCGGCGAAGCCGATGACGAGGACCTCGCTGATCAGGGTCGAAGCGCAGAGTGTACGCACGGTTTCTCAGCCCCTTCCCAGGAGCACTCGGGCCTCGCCGACGGTGATGACGGAACCGGTGACGAGCACACCGGCTCCGGTGAACTCGCCCTCCTCCTCGGCCAGCGTGATCGCGGCCTCCAGCGCGTCGGGCAGCCGGGGTTCGACCTGGACGCGGTCCTCGCCGAACACCTCGACGGCGATCCCCGCCAGTTCGTCGGCGTCCATCGCGCGGTGGCTGGAGTTCCGGGTGACGACGATCTCGGCGAAGACCGGCTCGAAGGCCTCGAGCAGCCCGCGCACGTTCTTGTCGCTGCTGGCGCCCACCACGCCGATGAGCCGGCTGAACTGGAACGCCTCCCCGATCGCCGTGGCCGCGGCCCGCGCACCCGCCGGGTTGTGGGCGGCGTCCAGCACCACGGTGGGCGAGCGGCGTAC
Organism: Streptomyces sp. NPDC004051; assembly: GCF_053604275.1. NCBI lineage: Bacteria > Bacillati > Actinomycetota > Actinomycetes > Kitasatosporales > Streptomycetaceae > Streptomyces > Streptomyces sp. NPDC004051. Next base: position 157,230 of record NZ_JBSGHG010000011.1, read on the forward strand.
GACCTCCAGCCGGCCCGGTGAGGCGACCGCGGCGAACGCGCCCCGCACGGTGTCGAGGTCGAGCGGTTCGACCCGCTGGGCGCCGACGCCGAAGAACGCCTCCACGGCGGCGAGCGCCACGGCCGCGTTGTGCGCCTGGTGGGCGCCGTGCAGCGGCAGATACAGGTCGGGGTACTCCCCGCCGAGGCCGCGCAGGGTCACCTGCTGGCCGCCGACGGCGACCTGCCGGTCGACGACACCGAACTCGAGCCCTTCCCGGGCCACCGTCGCGTCGGTCTCGACGGCCTTCTTCAGCAGCACCTGGGCCGCGTCGACCGGCTGCTGGGCCATGATCACCGTCGCGTCCGGCTTGATGACGCCGGCCTTCTCGGTGGCGATCTCGGCGGGCGTGGCGCCGAGCCGGTCGGTGTGGTCGAGGTCGATCGGCGTCACCACGGCGACGCTCCCGTCGATCACGTTGGTGGCGTCCCAGGCGCCGCCCATGCCGACCTCGACGACGGCGACGTCCACCGGCGCGTCGGCGAACGCCGCGTACGCCATGCCCGTGAGCACCTCGAAGAAGGACAGCCGGTACTCCTGCCGGGAGTCGACCATCTCGACGTACGGCTCGATGTCCCGGTACGTCTCCACGAACCGCTCGGCGGAGATCGGCGCCCCGTCGAGGCTGATCCGCTCGGTGACCGACTGGACGTGCGGCGAGGTGTACCGGCCCGTGCGCAGTTCGAAGGCGCCCAGGAGGGCCTCGATCATGCGGGCGGTGGACGTCTTGCCGTTGGTGCCGGTGATGTGGATCGAGGGGTACGCGCGCTGCGGCTCGCCCAGCACGTCCATCAGCGCGGCGATGCGGCTGACCGACGGCTCCAGCTTGGTCTCGCCCCAGCGGGACGCCAGCTCCCCCTCGACCTCCCGCAGCGCCTTGTCGACCTCGGGGTCGGCGGGCCGCGCGGGCACCTCGGCCTGCGGCGGGCCGCCCTGCGTGCGCAGGGTGCGGCTGCCGGCCTCGATCACCGCGAGGTCGGGGTCTCGTTCCGTCTCGGCCCCGATGATCTCCTCGAAGGAGTCGAGGGGGTCGCCGGAGCCGGGCTGCTCGCTGTCGTTCGGGGGGAGCTCACTCACGGGGCCCAGTCTACGTACCCGGCCCGCGGACCCTCCCACGGCGGCCGACGGCCCCCAAAACCGTGCTCGGGTTCCGGGGGCCGTCGGTCGCCGCAAGTGACTCGCGGTCCGCGGTCACGCCGGGGGCAGCCGGTCCAGCTGGCTCTGGATGCGGGTGATGTCCTCGTCCGCCTTGGCCAGCCGCGTACGGATCTTGTCGACCACGTGGTCGGGGGCCTTGGCCAGGAACGCCTCGTTGCCCAGCTTGGCCTCCGCCTGCTGGCGCTCCTTCTGCGCGGCGGCCAGGTCCTTGGCGAGGCGCTTGCGCTCCGCCGCGAAGTCGATCACGCCGGAGAGGTCCAGGGCGACCTCGACGCCCGCCACCGGCAGGGTCGCCGTCGCGGTGAACGCGTCTCCCTCCGGCTGGAGGCGCAGCAGCTGCCGGATCGCCGGTTCGTGCGGGGCGAGGGCCGAACCGTCGAGGGTCAGCCGGGCGGGGACCCGCTGGCCGGGCTGCAGGCCCTGGTCGGCGCGGAAGCGGCGGACCTCGGTGATGACCGACTGGAGGGTCTCGATCTCCCGTTCGGCCTCGGCGTCCCGGAAGCCGCTGTCGGTGGGCCAGTCGGCGATGACGACCGACTCGCCGCCGGTCAGCGTCGTCCACAGCGTCTCGGTGACGAACGGGACCACCGGGTGCAGCAGCCGCAGCGTGACGTCGAGGACCTCGCCGAGGACCCGCTTGCTGACCTCGGCCGGCTCGCCGCCCGCCTGGAACGTCGTCTTGGACAGCTCGACGTACCAGTCGAAGGCCTCGTCCCAGGCGAAGTGGAACAGCGCGTCGGACAGCTTGGCGAACTGGAAGTCGTCGTAGAGCGCGTCGACTTCGGCGACGACGGAGTTCAGCCGGGACAGGATCCAGCGGTCGGTGGAGGACATCTGCGAGGCGTCCGGCAGCGGGCCCTCGACCGTGGCGCCGTTCATCAGCGCGAAGCGCGTGGCGTTCCAGATCTTGTTGGCGAAGTTGCGCGAGCCCTGGACCCAGTCCTCGCCGATCGGCACGTCGACGCCCGGGTTGGCGCCGCGCGCGAGGGTGAAGCGCAGGGCGTCGCTGCCGTACTTGTCCATCCAGTCCAGCGGGTTGACCGCGTTGCCGAAGGACTTCGACATCTTCTTGCCGAACTGGTCGCGGACCATGCCGTGCAGGGCGATGGTGCGGAACGGCGGGGTGCCGTCCATCGCGTACAGGCCGAACATCATCATCCGGGCGACCCAGAAGAAGAGGATGTCGTAGCCGGTGACCAGGACGGTGTTCGGGTAGAACTTCGCGAGCGACTCGGTCTGTTCGGGCCAGCCGAGCGTGGAGAACGGCCACAGGCCGGAGGAGAACCAGGTGTCGAGGACGTCGGTGTCCTGGTGCCAGCCCTCGCCGGTCGGCGGCTCCTCGTCCGGACCGACGCAGACGACCTCGCCGTCCGGGCCGTACCAGACGGGGATGCGGTGGCCCCACCACAGCTGGCGGGAGATGCACCAGTCGTGGAGGTTGTCGACCCAGTCGAAGTACCGCTTCTCCATCTCCTGCGGGTGGATCGTGACCTTGCCGTCGCGGACGGCGTCACCGGCCGCCTTCGCCAGCGGGCCGACCTTGACCCACCACTGCATGGACAGCCGGGGCTCGACGGTGGTCTTGCAGCGCGAGCAGTGGCCGACGCTGTGGACGTAGGGCCGCTTCTCGGCGACGATCCGGCCCTCGGCGCGCAGTGCGGCGACGATGGCGGAGCGGGCCTCGAGCCGGTCCAGGCCCTGGAAGGGGCCGTGGACGGTGATGATGGCGTGCTCGTCCATCACGGTGAGGGACGGCAGGTCGTGGCGGCGGCCGATCTCGAAGTCGTTCGGGTCGTGCGCCGGGGTCACCTTGACGGCGCCGGTGCCGAACTCGGGGTCGACGTGCTCGTCGGCGACGACCGGGATGGAGCGGTCGGTCAGCGGCAGCTTGATGAGCTTGCCGACCAGGTGCCTGTACCGCTCGTCCTCGGGGTGGACGGCGACGGCCGTGTCGCCGAGCATCGTCTCGGCGCGGGTGGTGGCGACGACGATCGTCTCGTCCCCGTCTCCGTACTTCATGGAGACGAGTTCGCCGTCGTCGTCCTGGTACTCGACCTCGATGTCGGAGATCGCGGTCAGGCAGCGCGGGCACCAGTTGATGATGCGCTCGGCGCGGTAGATCAGCTCGTCGTCGTGGAGCCGCTTGAAGATGGTCTGGACGGCCTTGGAGAGCCCCTCGTCCATGGTGAAGCGCTCACGCGACCAGGCGACGCCGTCACCGAGGCGCCGCATCTGGCCGGAGATCTGTCCGCCGGACTCGCCCTTCCACTGCCAGACCCGCTCGACGAAGGCCTCCCGGCCGAGGTCGTGCCGGGACTTGCCCTCCTTGGCGAGTTCCCGCTCGACGACGTTCTGCGTGGCGATGCCGGCGTGGTCCATGCCGGGCTGCCACAGCGTCTCGTACCCCTGCATGCGCGCGCGGCGGGTGAGGGTGTCGATGATCGTGTGCTCGAAGGCGTGCCCGAGGTGCAGGCTGCCCGTGACGTTCGGCGGCGGGATGACGATCGTGTACGGGGGCTTGTCGCTCTTCGCGTCGGCCTCGAAGTAGCCCCGCTCCACCCAGCGCTCGTACAGCGGCCCCTCTACGTCGGCCGGCGCGTACTGGGTCGGCAGTTCGGGGGTGGAAGCTGGCTGCGGCTGCTGAGTGTTCTCGGTCACGAGCGTCAGTTTACGGGTGTCACGGCCCAGTCCCGAAACGCGATTCCTTTGTAACGGTGCACCCCCCGCTGGCTTGATCGCGTCCCCGCTGAGTCAGGATGTCAACGACACGTAAGCAGCTGGAGGGGAACCCAGAAGATGAGCCACAACCAGCCGGGCCCGTACGGCGGGCAGCCCCAGCAGCCCGGACCGTACGGCCAGCCGGGTCCCTACGGCCAGCAGCCGCAGGCTCCGCAGCCCGGCTACGGCTACCCCCAGCAGGCGCCCCAGCCCGGCCAGCCCGGCTACGGCCACCCGCCCCAGCCCGGCCAGGGCGTCCCGCCCCAGCAGCCCCCCTACGGCCAGGCCCCGTACGGCGCCCCGCAGCCCCCGGCGCCGGACGGCGGCTCCAAGAAGGCCGGCTGGATCGTCGGCGCGGCGGCGGTCGTGGTGGCGATCGCCGTCGGCGCGTACTTCGTGCTCGGCGGAGGCGGCCCGGGCGGCCTGGAGGACGACGGTCCGCACAAGCTCTCGGCGCCGGAGAAGGTGATGGGCGAGTACACGCGGGTCGGTGAGGGCGGCGAGGACTCGAGCTCCAGCACCACGCAGGACCTGGCCAAGGGCGGAGTGAAGAACGGCAAGTCGGTGGGCGCCTCCTACTCGACGGCCGACTTCAGCCGGTACGACCTCAAGAACCCCGACCCGGCCGACCTGCCCAGCAAGGAGGAGCTGCTCACGGCGAAGGGCGTGACCTTCCTCGGCGCCTACGGCGAGGTCGAGGACCCCGAGGCCGCCGTGGACAAGCTCTTCGCCAACATCAAGAAGGAGACCGGCAAGAGCAAGGACTCGGACAACCCGCTCCTGTCCGAGCTGGTGGGCGAGCCCGAGGCGGTCGACCTCGACGGTGCGGTCATGAAGTGCCAGGCCGGCAAGGGCAAGAACAACCTCACCAAGAAGGACACCACCAACTGGTTCTGCATCTGGGCGGACTACAGCACGGTCGTGGTGGTCTCCCCCGGTGACAACACCAAGGACATCACGAAGGACACCGCCGCGGACATCGCCACGAAGCTCCGCGACGAGGTGCGCGTCCCGGCGTAGTCGTCCCCCGGCACAGGTGAAGGGCCCCGGTCGAGCGACCGGGGCCCTTCACCTGTGCCGGGGGACGGCTGTTGCCGCTACGCCGTCTTCTGCTCGCCCGGTCCGCGGCCGCGGGCGTCGCGCGGGATCAGGGTCGGGTTGACGTTGGAGAGGACCACGTCCGCGGTGATGACCACCCGGGCGACGTCCTTGCGGGACGGGACCTCGTACATGACGCCCTGGAGGACTTCCTCCATGATGGCGCGCAGACCGCGGGCGCCGGTCTGGCGGAGGATGGCCTGGTCGGCGATGGCTTCCAGTGCCTCGCGCTCGAAGTCCAGCTCGACGCCGTCGAGTTCGAAGAGGCGCTGGTACTGCTTGACGAGCGCGTTGCGCGGCTCGATCAGGATCTGCAGCAGGGCCTCGCGGTCGAGGTTGTGGACCGAGGTGATGACCGGGAGCCGGCCGATGAACTCGGGGATCATGCCGAACTTGACCAGGTCCTCCGGCATGACCTGCTCGAACTGGTCCTTGGACTCCAGCTCCCGCTTGGAGCGGATGGTGGCGCCGAAGCCGATGCCCTTGGCCCCCGCCCGGCCCTCGATGATCTTCTCCAGGCCGGCGAAGGCGCCGCCCACGATGAACAGGACGTTCGTCGTGTCGATCTGGATGAACTCCTGGTGCGGGTGCTTGCGGCCGCCCTGCGGCGGGACGGACGCCGTGGTGCCCTCAAGGATCTTCAGCAGGGCCTGCTGGACGCCCTCGCCGCTCACGTCGCGCGTGATCGACGGGTTCTCGCTCTTGCGGGCGACCTTGTCGATCTCGTCGATGTAGATGATGCCGGTCTCGGCCTTCTTGACGTCGTAGTCGGCGGCCTGGATCAGCTTGAGCAGGATGTTCTCGACGTCCTCGCCAACGTACCCGGCCTCGGTGAGGGCGGTGGCGTCGGCGATCGCGAACGGGACGTTCAGCATGCGGGCGAGGGTCTGGGCGAGGAGGGTCTTGCCGGAGCCGGTGGGGCCCAGCAGCAGGATGTTGGACTTCGCCAACTCGATGGCGTCCTCACGGCCTTGGGCGCCGCCGTTCTCCCCCGCCTGGACGCGCTTGTAGTGGTTGTACACCGCGACGGAGAGAGCTTTCTTGGCCGACTCCTGGCCGACCACGTACCCCTCGAGGAACTCGTAGATCTCGCGGGGCTTGGGCAGTTCCTCCCAGCGGACCTCGCTGCTCTCGGCGAGCTCTTCCTCGATGATCTCGTTGCAGAGGTCGATGCACTCGTCGCAGATGTACACACCGGGCCCTGCGATGAGCTTCTTGACCTGCTTCTGGCTCTTGCCGCAGAACGAGCACTTGAGCAGATCGCCGCCGTCACCGATGCGTGCCACGGTGTGCTTCCCCTTCGCCTGGGAGCCGCCTGGACGTCGACGTCCAGCGACTCCTGGTGCTGCCTTATGTCCGACGGTACCTTGCCGGGCCCCCCGTCCGGGCCCCCCTTGGCACGGTTCGCTTCGACGCGGACCGTCCGCGACCGTGCCAAGGAGCGGCAGACAATACAGCCTCCCGGATGCCACGCGTCAGCGCAGGCTGGTGTTGTCCATCTTCCGGGTGGTGATGATCTGGTCGATCAGACCGTAGCTCAGCGCGTCCTCGGCCGTGAGGATCTTGTCCCGCTCGATGTCCTCGCGGATCTTCTCGACCGGCGTGGTGGAGTGCTTGGCCAGCATCTCCTCCAGCTGCGAACGCATCCGGAGGATCTCGTTGGCGGCGATCTCCAGGTCGGAGACCTGACCGCGGCCGGTCTCGCTGTACGGCTGGTGGATCAGCACGCGCGCGTTCGGCAGGGCCATGCGCTTGCCGGGGGTGCCGGCGGCGAGCAGGACGGCGGCGGCGGAGGCCGCCTGGCCCATGCAGACCGTCTGGATGTCCGGCTTCACGTACTGCATGGTGTCGTAGATCGCCGTGAGCGCGGTGAAGGAGCCGCCGGGGCTGTTGATGTAGACCGAGATGTCCCGGTCGGGGTCCATCGACTCCAGGCACAGCAGCTGCGCCATGACGTCGTTGGCGGAGGCGTCGTCGATCTGCACGCCGAGGAAGATCACCCGCTCCTCGAAGAGCTTCGCGTACGGGTCGTACTCGCGGATGCCCTGGGAGGTGCGCTCGACGAAGCGCGGGATGACGTAGCGGGACTCGGCCGCGGGGCCGGTGTACTCGGCACGGGTGCGGTCGTACAGGCCGCTGCCGGGGAAGTCGTTCACGGTGTCTCCTGGAAAGGGGCTGAGGCGGTCGGCCGGGGCTGCTGGGGCTGTCGTCGGGCCCCGGATTGAGTCCGAGCGGGTCCGACGGGGTCCTGCGGGGCCGCTGGGGCTCCCGTGGGCCGCTCAGGCCGCCCCGGTGCCGCCGCCGCCCGGCATGCCCGCGGCCGTGGGGATGACGTCGTCGATGAGGCCGTACTGCTTGGCCTCGAAGGCGTCGAACCAGCGGTCGCGGTCCGAGTCCCGGGTGATCTGCTCGACCGTCTGGCCCGTGTGCTGGGAGGTGAGCTCGGCCATGCGCTTCTTGGTGTGCAGCAGCCGCTCGGCGTGGATCTTGATGTCCGAGGCCGAACCGGCCAGTCCGGCGGAGGGCTGGTGGATCAGGATCTCCGCGTTCGGCAGCGCGAAGCGCTTGCCGGGCGTGCCCGCGCTGAGCAGGAACTGACCCATCGAGGCCGCGAGGCCCATGGCGATGGTCACCACGTCGTTCTTGATGTACTGCATGGTGTCGTAGATCGCCATGCCGGCCGTGATCGAACCGCCCGGGCTGTTGATGTACATGTAGATGTCCTTGTCCGGGTCAGCGGCAAGGAGCAGAAGCTGTGCGGTGATCTTGTTCGCGATGTCGTCGTCGACCGGCTGGCCGAGAAAGATGATCCGCTCGTTGAGCAGCCGGTTGTAGACATGGTCGCCGAGGCCACCACCGATGGAAGGCTCGCCGGCGGCTGAAGGCATCAGATTCGTCACGTATCCACCTGCTCGTCTTACGACGGCGCCGGGCCGTCTCACGTGTTCTGCCGGGGTGTGGGGCCGTCCGGCCGTACTCGCGGACTCCCCTGCCCTCGTATTCATGGACCCTAACGCGCGGGCCCCTTCGGGGAATCCCGCAGCGGGGGGTGTTCGCTGTGAGCGCAGGTGGCCCCACGGGCGGGGCGGGGTCCCGCCCGCCGTGGGCGGGCCGGCCGGCGGGGCCGGTGCGGCCGTACGGCAGACGGGCCCCGGCCATGATGGTCCGGGGCCCGTCGTACGTCCGTCAGAGGCGACGCGAGGATCAGCCCTCGGTCTTCTCCTCGGCCTTGTCGGCCTTGGTGTCGGCCTCGTCGGCCTTGGCCTCGGCGGCGTCGGTGGCCTCGGCGGTGGCCTCGCCGGCCTCCGTCTCGCCCGCCTCTTCCTCGTCCTCGTCCTCGAGGTCGATGATCTCGCCGTTGGTGTCCTTGACCGTGGCCTTCTCGACCACGGTGGCCAGGGCCTTGCCGCGGGCGACCTCGCCGACCAGGAGCGGAACCTGGCCCTGCTCGACGACGGCCTGGGCGAACTGGTCGGGGGACATGCCGGAGGAGGCCGCGCGCCGCATGAGGTGCTCGGTGAGCTCCTCCTGGTTGACGTTCAGCTTCTCCTGGTTGACCAGCTGGTCGAGGACGAACTGGGTCTTGATGCCCTTGACCGCGGCCTCGCGGGTCTCGGTGTCGAACTCCTCGGCCGTCTTGCCCTGGATCTCCAGGTACTTCTCGAGGTCGAGACCCATCTGAGCGAGCTGGTGGTGCTCGAGGTTGTGCTTGCGGGTGTTGATCTCGTCCTCGAGCAGCTTCTCGGGGACGGGCACCTCGACCAGCTCGAGCAGCTTGTCCAGGACACGCTCCTGGGCCTGCGTGGCCTGGTCGTACTGCTTCATGTTCTCCAGGCGCTTGCGGCTGTCCGCGCGCAGCTCCTCGAGGGTGTCGAACTCGGAGGCGAGCTGCGCGAACTCGTCGTCCAGCTCGGGCAGTTCACGCTTGGCGACCTGGGTGACCCGGACGGTGACCTCGGCCTCCTTGCCCGCCGCGGAGCCGCCCTTGAGCTCGGAGGTGAAGGTGGCCTCCTGGTCGGCCGACAGGCCCGTGACGGCGGCGTCGACGCCGTCCAGCAGCTCGCCGGAGCCGATGGTGTAGGAGACGCCGTTGGCGATGCCGTCCTCCAGCACCTCACCGTCGACCTTGGCCTCCAGGTCGATGGTGACGACGTCGCCGTCCTCGGCGGCGCGCTCGACCGGGGAGGTGGAGGCGAAGCGCCCGCGCAGCTCCTCGACGGCCTTGTCGACGTCCTCGTCGGTGACCTCGACGGCGTCGACCTCGACCTCGATGCCGGAGTAGTCCGGGATCTCGATGGTCGGGCGGACGTCGACCTCGGCGGTGAAGTTCAGCGTCTCGCCGTCCTTCAGCTCGGTGATGTCGACCTCGGGCTGGCCCAGCGGGTTCAGCTCGGCCTCGTTGACCGCGTCGGTGTAGAACTTCGGGAGGGCGTCGTTGACCGCCTCCTCCAGCACCGCACCGCGGCCGAAGCGCTGGTCGATGACCCGGGCCGGGACCTTGCCCTTGCGGAAGCCCTTCACCGTGACCTGCTGGTTGATCTTCTTGTACGCCGCGTCGAGGCTGTCCTTGAGCTCCTCGAAGGGCACCTCGACAGTGAGCCGAACCCGGGTCGGGTTCAGGGTCTCCACGGCGCTCTTCACGGTTCGGTCTCCTTGTGGCTGACTTCTCGGATTCTGCCGGGACCAGAACGGTCCGGCGGATTCGCCGCCCGGAGACTTCAGACCTGAGACACACGGGCGTGCAGCTTGCATAGTAACGGCAGCGACTACAGCGCCCAAAAGCCGATCACTACGGGTGATCGGGTGACTGGTCGGGGTGGCGGGATTTGAACCCACGGCCTTCCGCTCCCAAAGCGGACGCGCTACCAAGCTGCGCCACACCCCGTCTGGTGCGACACGTAGGGTACATGCCGCCGCGCGCTGTGGCCTCCGCGTATCGCGGGCGCGGTGCGGTGACGGGGCCCGAGTGGGCCCGGGGTGTGCGCCGAGGGCGCACCACCCGCTACGATGCCTGTCAGTACCGCGGTCCTCCCGACCTGCGGTGCGCTCCTGCGGGCGTAGCTCAATGGTAGAGCCCTAGTCTTCCAAACTAGCTACGCGGGTTCGATTCCCGTCGCCCGCTCCGCACGGCTCAGGGCCGGGCCGGAGGATTCACCCCTCCGGCCCGGCCCTGATCGCGTTCCGGCCCGCCCCGCGCCTCCGCGGGGATCAGAAGCTGATCGAGCTGATCATGTCCGCTATCGAGTCCATGAAGCGGTTGATCGACGGGGCCATGCCGGTCGAGGCGAGGAAGAAGCCGAAGAGGATCGCGACGATCGCGGGTCCGGCCTTGATGGACCCCCCTCTGATCAGCACCACAAGGACGATCGCCAACAGCACCACGACAGACAGTGAAATGGCCACAACTGATCACACCCTCGGTCGGTCCGCTTCGCCGGCCCGGGCGACGCATCCCCGCGCACCCCGCCAGAACCATCGTGCCACCAACAGGGCCGTCCTATGCGGCGAGTGACGCATCGTTCGTCCCCCTTCGGCCACCCCCTCGCGCGCGCACCCTCCGCACCGGGCGTCCGTCACCGGCGCGCAGGGCACGCGCGGAGCCAACGGCGCGGCATCGCACAGCAATTCGGCGCGCCCCTCGCGCGGGGAATTCGTCCGCACCGCCGCCGTTCCACCGCACCGCGTTCTCAGCTATTTCGAATTACCTCCACGCGTATCCCGACGAGCCCCCCGGCAGTCCGCGAAACGGCCCGAAGCAGACATCCCCCGGGGCCCGTTCTGCGGAGATACGCCCCTTTCCTCCCGGAACGATGACGGCAAAAGGGACCCGCGACACACAGGGGACCCCTTCCCTCGCGATGTGTCGGCCGTCACTCCCGCAAAGTCGTCTGCATTCACGGATCGTGGGTATCCGGATTCGACAACCAGGAATGACGTGGGGGTTTTACGAATACCCACGCCGAACGCTAGGGTGCCTCAGATGTTCCACGCTGCCTCGTCCCCCGCAAGCGCAGCGAGCACACCGCTCCTCTCCCCGAGTTCCTGGCGGGTGGCTCGGTGACGGACTCGCTGCAACCGAACGGCAACCGCAGGGCGCCGCTTCCCCCGGCCGAACCGCCGGGCTCCGAAGCGCCGGGCCCGCGCCCGGAGAACATACGGAGCACGCAGAAAGCGAAGGCCGCCTCCGGCAAGAAGCGGGACGCGTTCTTCGACAACGCCAAGTACCTGGCGATCGTGCTGGTGGCCGTGGGCCACTTCTGGGAGCCCTTCAAGGGTGAGAACCGGTCCCTGGAAGCCGCGTACCTCACCGTGTACACGTTTCACATGCCGGCCTTCATCATCATCTCCGGCTACTTCTCGCGCAGTTTCGACATGCGCCCGGACCGGCTGCGGCGGCTGATCACCGGCGTCGCCGTGCCGTACATCATCTTCGAGACGGCGTATCCGCTCTTCAAGCGCGTCATCGACAACGACCCGCAGTATGCGATCAGCCTCCTCGACCCCTGGTATCTCACCTGGTTCCTGTGCGCGCTGTTCATCTGGCGGCTGACCACACCGATCTGGAAGGCGGTGCGCCACCCGCTGCCGCTCGCGCTCGGCATCGCCATGCTGGCGAGCGTCTCCCCCCAGATCGGGGACGACCTCGACCTGCAGCGGGTGCTGCAGTTCCTGCCGTACTTCGTGCTCGGCCTGTGCATGAAGCCCGAGCACTTCCAGCTGGTGCGCCGCCGGTGGGTACGGATCGCGGCGGTGCCGGTCTTCGCGGCGGCGCTGGCCGTCGCCTGGTGGTCGGTGCCGCGGATGCCCACCGGGTGGTTCTACCACCGTGCCGCCGCCCAGGAGTTGGGTGCCCCGTGGTGGGCCGGCCCGGTCATGATGCTGGCGTTGTTCGGCTGCTCCGTGCTGCTGACGGCCTGTTTCTTCTCCTGGGTGCCCGGCCGCCACATGTGGTTCACCGCGCTCGGCGCGGGCACGCTCTACGGCTACCTGCTGCACGGCTTCCTGGTGAAGGCCGGTGACTACCGGGGCTGGTTCGAGCACCCCGCGCTGCACGAGCCGCTCGGTCTGGCCGCCGTGACCGTCTTCGCGGCCGTCCTGGTGACGTTCCTGTGCTCCAGGCCGGTGCGGCGGGTCTTCCGGTTCGCGATGGAGCCGAAGATGGAGTGGGCCTTCAGGCGGGACGCCGCGGAGTCGGCCCGCGACCGCGAGCGCGGGCCCCGCGGGAAGCGGGAGGAACGGGAGGAGCCGGGCGACCGGGAGAAGCAGGGGACGCAGGAGACCGTCTCCGCCTAGTCCCGGTCGGCGGGGGCGGGGCCGTCGGGCCGGGTGCCCGCCACGAGGCCGAGAAGTGTGCGCATCCGCGCGTACTTCTCGGCCAGTCGGTCGCGGGTCGCCTCGTCCAGCATCGCCAGCCGCGCCGGATCGGCGTTGTGCGCCAGGTCCGCCTCCTTCACCAGCAGGGCGCCCGGGGTCGCGAGGACACGGGCCGCGTAGGCCTCGGGCGGTTCCCCGGACCGTTTGGTGACCGCCAGGACGATGTCCCGGGTCCGCCTGCTCAGTGCCGCCTCCCTGAGCCACTGCTCCGAGAGCCTGCCGTCCTCGACGGCGTCGTGCAGCCAGGCCGCCGCGATCTGCTCCTCGTCGCCGCCGCGGGCCCGGACGCCCTCGGCGACGGCCCGCAGGTGCTCGGCGTACGGCATGCCCGCCTTGTCGGTCTGGCCCTCGTGCACGGCACGGGCGGTGGCCTCGATCTGGGCGGGGGTCAGCAGGTTGCGCGGTGTCTCGGTCACCCCTCCAGTGTCCCCGTCCCCGCTGTGCCGCACGGTCCGGGTGAGGCAGGAGAGTGGCGGGGTCCGCCGGTCCGGTCGCGGAGAGCCGGGGTCAGCGGGGCAGGGCGGCCGTGCTGCCCTCGCGGCAGATCAGCAGCAGCGCACGGTCGTCGTTGACGTCCTTGGCGACCGCTTCGATGAGGTGCCAGGCCGCTCCGTGGAAGCCGCCGGCGACATAGCGGTCGGCCTCGCCGGTGAGGCGGTCGATGCCTTCGACGATGTCCCGGTCCGAGGTCTCCACCAGTCCGTCGGTGAACAGCATCAGCACGTCCCCGGGGCGCAACGAGCCTTTCACCGGGTCGAACTGGGCGCCGTCGTACACGCCCAGCAGCGGGCCGTCGCCCGCCTTCTCCTCCCAGCGGCCGCTGCCCGCGCTGAGTTGGAGGCCCGGCGGATGCCCCGCGGAGTACAACTCGTAGTCGCCGGAGTCCAGGTCGAGGACGAGGTGGATGGAGGTGGCGAAGCCCTCCTCCCACTCCTGGCGGAGCAGGTAGCCGTTGGCGGCCGGCAGGAAGGCGTGCGGCGGGAGGCTGCCGAGCAGGCCGCCGAAGGCGCCGGACAGCAGCAGGGCGCGCGAGCCCGCGTCCATGCCCTTGCCCGACACGTCGGTCAGGACGACCTCCAGCGTGCGCCCGCCGTTGGTGCGGGCCGCGACCACGAAGTCGCCGGAGAAGGACTGGCCGCCGGCGGGACGCAGGGCCATCTCCCGGTGCCATCCGCTCGGCAGGGCCGGCAACTGGCTCTGCACCCTGATGCGTTCACGCAGGTCGAAGAGCATGGTGCCGCCGCGCCGCCAGGGCACGCCCACCCGGCTGCGGAACTGGGCGACGACCAGTCCGAAGAAGCCGCAGGCGGCCACCACGAGGACGACGCCCGGGGTCACCCGGGACGCGCCCTCGGTGTAGGGGCCGAGCCGGACGGCCTCCACGATCAGTGCCGTCGCCGCCACCGCGTACAGGCCGAGCAGGCTCGCCGGGCGGAGCAGCAGCCCGCCGGCGACGATCGGGAGCACCAGCGCGGACGGCGCGAACCAGACGGAGTTGGCGAGCGTCGCGGCCGAGATGAGCGGGATCGTCAGCAGCAGTCCGGCGAGGGCTATCCAGTCGGAGCCGTCCCCGCGGAAGTAGTCGACGGCGGCCCGGCGCACGCCGACGCGGGCCCGGTGCCACTGCTTCTTCACCCGGGCCGTGAGCGTGTCGGCTGCTGCGCGCCTCTCTCGTCCTGCTGCCATCAGTTCGGGACCCTATCCATCGAAGCGACCACTTGGCACGGGAGGTCCTGGTTGTCCCCCGTCCGGGGACCGACTTCACAGTGAACTTCACCGGGCGCCGTCGCGTGGTCGTCCGGCGGAAATTGTGCCGGACCTCCCGCGCCGCTCGCCCGTCGCGCATCGGCTCCGCACCGCCGGGCCGGTCTCACCGCTGCTGGCAGGCCGGGCACCAGAAGAGGTTGCGGGCGGCGAGGCCGGCGGTGCGGATCTCCTCGCCGCAGATGTGGCAGGGCTGTTGGGCCCTGCGGTAGACATACACCTCACCGCCGTGGTCGTCGACACGCGGCGGCCGGCCCATCGCCTCCGGAGTGTGTTCCGGGCGGACGGTGTCGATCCGGTTGTTGCGGACGCCCTCCCGCATGAGCCCGACCAGGTCGGTCCACAGGGCGTCCCACTCGGCGGGGGTGATGTCCCGGCCCGCGCGGTACGGGTCGACACCGTGCCGGAAGAGGACCTCGGCTCGGTAGACGTTGCCCACGCCGGCGATGAGCTTCTGGTCCATGAGGAGCGCGGCGATCGTCGTACGGCTGCGGCTGATCCTGCGGTACGCGGCGTCCGGGTCGGCGTCCGGGCGCAGCGGGTCGGGGCCGAGACGGTCGTGCACCGCCCGTTTCTCGGTGTCCGTGATCAGGGCGCAGGTGGTGGGCCCGCGGAGATCGGCGTACGCCGCGTGGTGTGCGAGGCGCAGCCGGACGGTGTCCGTGGGCGGGGGCGCCGGCGCCGGGCCCAGGGCGACCTTGCCGAAGAGGCCGAGGTGGATGTGGACCCAGTCGGTGTGCTCGGGGTCGGGGTCGCGGAAGCCGAGGAAGAGGTGCTTGCCGTGGGCTTCGGCGGTGTGCAGGACGGTGCGGTCCAGGAGGGCGGCGGCGTCGCTGAACTTCCCCTGGGGGCTGGAGACTCGCAGAGGGGTGCCGTCGGAGAAGGCCGCGGCGTAGTCCTCGGCCAGCCGGTGAATGGTGTGGCCCTCCGGCACGGGTTGCTTCCCCTCCCTCTCGACTCTCTCAGCCCCTTCGGCCGCCCGGGGGCCGCGGGCTCGCCCCCGGCCCCCGGCCCGGCTACTGCTGGGGGTGGTGGGACGGGATCGGGGGGAGGTCGCCGGTGGTCTCGTAGTCCGCGAGCATGTCGATGCGGCGGATGTGGCGCTCGTCGCCCGAGAACGGGGTGCCCAGGAAGACCTCGACGAACTTCGTCGCCTCGTCCGAGGTGTGCATGCGCGCGCCGATCGCGACCACGTTGGCGTTGTTGTGCTGGCGGCCCAGTGCCGCGGTCTCCTCGCTCCACGCCAGGGCCGCTCGTACGCCCTTCACCTTGTTCGCGGCGATCTGCTCTCCGTTGCCGGAGCCGCCGATCACGATGCCGAGGGCGTCGGGGTCGGCCGCGGTCCGCTCGGCGGCGCGGAGGCAGAAGGGCGGGTAGTCGTCCTGGGCGTCGTAGATGTGGGGCCCGCAGTCGACGGGCTCGTGACCCGCGCCCTTGAGCCACTCGGCGAGGTGGTTCTTGAGTTCGTATCCGGCATGGTCGGAACCGAGGTACACGCGCATGGTCCGAGTGTGACACGCCGGGTCACGGGCAGGCGCGTGGGGGCGTGTGACACGGCTCCCAGGCACGGCTTCCGGACACGGCTCCCGGGCGCGGCTCCGAAGTGCGGCTCCGCGGCCGTCGCGGACGCAGAAGAAGGGGGCCGGCCGGGCGCTGTGCGTGCGCCCGGCCGGCCCCCTTCCGGGGACCACCCAGGGGTCACCGCCTGCCGACGAACCGCCAGGCGGTCGGCAGCACGCCCATCGCCAGGGCCGCCTTCAGGGCGTCGCCGATGAGGAACGGGGTGAGCCCGGCCGCGATCGCGGCGGAGGCGGACATCCCGGTGGCCAGCGCCAGGTAGGGCACGCCGACGGCGTAGATGACCGCCGAGCCGAGCAGCATGGTGCCCGCCATCCGCCACGCGGAGCGGTCGGCGCCGCGGCGGGCCAGGGCGCCCACGACGGCCGCGGCCAGCAGCATGCCCAGGATGTAGCCGAACGCCGGCGCCCCGTAGCCCGACCCGCCCTCGGCGAACCACGGCACGCCCGCGACGCCCGCCAGCGCGTACAGCGCGAGGGAGAGGAGACCGCGCCGGGCGCCGAGGGCGGTGCCGACGAGCAGCGCGGCGAAGGTCTGGCCGGTCACCGGCACCGGGGAGCCGGGAATCGGGACGGCGATCTGGGCGGCGACGCCGGTGAGCGCGGCACCGCCGACCACGAGGGCCACGTCCCGCACGCGGGAGGCCGGGACGAGGTCGGCGAGGACCAGACCGACGCGGGTCCCGCCTTCCTGGGGCAGGGCGGACGAGGCGGCAGCGGTGCTCATGGGGACTCCGCGGGGTGAGGGGGCTGGGGACGACAGCGACGCTATCCCAGCGCCCTCGCGCTGATCACCGTCAGCGCTCGACAAAGGCCCCGACACGCGGATGGTGGGCTTCGAACAAAGAACGCCCCCAACCCGGGCGGCGACGTGATACCGGTCACGGTGGTGGCATGGCCTCTCCCACAGCAGCCGCCCGGCCGCCGTCTGTAGGGTCCCGCCAAAGCGGTGCCCGCGTCCCGCGCCCGGCTCGCGTCCCCTGCCCGGCCCGCCGCCGGACGACCCGCCGGCCACCCGCCGGTAACCGGACCGGCACCCTCCGTATGACACGTGTCCACATGGTGGGAAGGCTCCCCGCCGGGCGGGAGCGGCCGCCCAGACTGACGGGGTTTCATCGTCTCCCGTAGAGGACGAGCCGTGCCCGTTCCCAGCACCTCCGTCGAGACACCGCCGCAGCGGGAGGAGTCCTCCCTCTCCCACGGCCTGAAGCAGCGGCATCTGTCGATGATCGCTCTGGGCGGGGTGATCGGGGCCGGGCTGTTCGTCGGCTCCGGCGCGGGCATCGCGGCCGCCGGGCCGTCGATCGTCCTCGCCTACACCCTCTCCGGCCTGCTGGTCATGCTCGTGATGCGGATGCTCGGCGAGATGTCGGCCGCGCACCCGTCGTCCGGTTCCTTCTCGGCGCACGCCGAGCGGGCCCTCGGGCCCTGGGCGGGCTTCACGGCGGGCTGGGCGTTCTGGGTGCTGCTGTGCACGGCCGTCGGCCTGGAGGGCATCGGCGCCGCGAAGATCGTCACCGGCTGGCTCCCGGGCACGCCCGAGTGGGCGTGGGTGGCGCTGTTCATGGTGATGTTCTGCGGCACGAACCTGGCGGCCGTGAAGAACTTCGGCGAGTTCGAGTTCTGGTTCGCGGCTCTGAAGGTCGGCGCGATCTCCCTGTTCCTGGTGCTCGGGGTGCTGGCCCTCACGGGCGTGCTCCCGGGCACCGACTCCCCGGGCGCCTCGAACCTCACCGAGCTGTTCC
Source organism: Streptomyces sp. NPDC004051 (assembly GCF_053604275.1). Classification (NCBI taxonomy): domain Bacteria; kingdom Bacillati; phylum Actinomycetota; class Actinomycetes; order Kitasatosporales; family Streptomycetaceae; genus Streptomyces; species Streptomyces sp. NPDC004051. The sequence goes on from NZ_JBSGHG010000011.1 coordinate 174,703, forward strand.
CGAACGGGGGCGAGGGGCTGGTGATCGGGCTGCTCGCCTCCGTCTTCGCGTACGGCGGCCTGGAGACGGTCACCATCGCCGCGGCCGAGTCGGAGAACCCGGTCAAGGGCGTCGCCGTCGCGGTCCGCACCGCGATGTGGCGGATCGCGCTGTTCTACATCGGTTCGATGGCGGTCGTCGTGGCCCTGGTCCCGTGGGACTCGCCGACGGTGGTCGAGAGCGGCCCGTACGTCGCCGCCCTGGACCGGCTCGGCATCCCGGGCGCCGGCCAGCTGATGAACGTCGTGGTGCTGGTGGCGCTGCTGTCCGCGATGAACGCCAACATCTACGGCGCCTCGCGCATCGCCTACTCCCTGGTGGAGCGCGGACAGGGGCCGAAGGTGCTGGCCCTGGTGTCGGCCGGGGTGCCGCGGCTCGCCGTGCTGGCCTCCTCGGTCTTCGGATTCCTGTGCGTGCTGCTGAGCTACTGGCGGCCCGACGACGTCTTCTCCTGGCTGCTGAACATGATCGGCGCGGTGATCCTGGTCGTCTGGATCTTCATCGCCGTCTCGCAGCTGCGGCTGCGCCGCGCCCTGGAGCTCCAGACGCCGGAGAAGCTGGTGGTGCGGATGTGGGCGTTCCCGTGGCTGACGTGGATCGCGCTGGCCGGGATGGCGGGCGTCTTCGTCCTCATGGCCCGGGAGCCGGACACCCGCGTGCAGCTGTACTCGACGGGCGGCATGGTCCTGACCCTGGCCGCCGTGGGCTACGCCCGGCAGCGGGCCGGGGCCCGCGCGGGAAGCTGAAACCCCTCCCCCCACCGACGGAAAAGGCCCTCGCCCGGACACGTGGTCCGGGCGAGGGCCTTTTCCGTGCCCGGGTGCACGCCGATCCCGCATCCCGACCCTTCTGCTGCTAACGTGCAGTTGCAAGCTATTTGCAATAACAGGTTCGAAGGGGACCCATGCCCGTCTACACGCTGCCCGACCTGCCGTACGACTACTCCGCGCTCGCGCCGGTGATCAGCCCCGAGATCATCGAGCTGCACCACGACAAGCACCACGCCGCGTACGTCAAGGGCGCCAACGACACGCTGGAGCAGCTCGCCGAGGCGCGGGACAAGGACTCCTGGGGCGCGCTCAACGGACTGGAGAAGAACCTGGCCTTCCACCTCTCCGGCCACATCCTGCACTCGATCTACTGGCACAACATGACGGGCGACGGCGGCGGCGAGCCGCTGGCCGCCGACGGCGTGGGCGACCTCGCCGACGCGATCGCCGAGTCCTTCGGCTCCTTCGCCGGCTTCAAGGCGCAGCTCACCAAGGCCGCCGCCACCACCCAGGGCTCCGGCTGGGGCGTGCTGGCCTACGAGCCGCTGAGCGGCCGGCTGATCGTCGAGCAGGTCTACGACCACCAGGGCAACGTCGGCCAGGGCTCGACCCCGATCCTGGTCTTCGACGCCTGGGAGCACGCCTTCTACCTGCAGTACAAGAACCAGAAGGTCGACTTCATCGACGCCATGTGGGCCGTCGTCAACTGGCAGGACGTGGCCAAGCGCTACGAGGCCGCGAAGTCCCGCACGGATGTGCTGCTGCTGGCCCCCTGAGACCGGCACCCCGCGGGGCCCGTGAGGTCCCGGTGAGCGTCCTGCCCCGTGATCGTCTTCTCACCGTTCACCCGGCAGGCGGAAAAAGGGAAGCCCCCGCGAGGACAGGACTCGCGGGGGCTTCCGGTATGCGGCATTCCGGGTCAAAGTGTCCCATGACGACACCCAGGACCATGAAACTGCCCTGCTGGACGTGCGACGCGGAACAGCGACACCGTCAGCTGAACAAGGCCGAGCAGGACTGGCTCAAGGAGCGGCTGGGCCGCGCGGGCGTGAGCGAGTTCTGGCTCTGCCAGAACGTGCTGGACCCGGACACCGGCAGGCAGTGCCGCAACCTGCGCACCGGGTTCGTCATGAAGCCCTTCCCCAAGGCCGTCCGCGTGCCCGTCCCGGAGTGAGGCCCGGGGCGAGTCCGGAGTGACCCGTCCCGGAGCGACCCGTCGCCGTCACAGGTTGCCGAAGTCCGGGCCCTTCGTGCGGGTGCGCTTGATCTCGTAGAAACCGGGGACGGAGGCCACGGCGAGGGTGCCGTCCCAGAGGCGGGCCGCCTCCTCGCCCTGGGGCGCGGGGGTGACGACCGGGCCGAAGAAGGCGATCTGCTCGCCGTCCGCGCCGGGCACGGCGATGACCGGGGTGCCGACCTCCTGGCCGACCTTGTCGATGCCCTCCTGGTGGGAGGCGCGCAGCTGGGGCTCGTACGGGGTGGAGTCCCAGTGCTCCATGAGGGAGTCCGGCAGGCCGACCTCCTTCAGGGCGGCCGCGACGGCCTCCTTCTCCGGGCCCTCGCCCTGGTTGTGGATGCGGGTGCCGAGCGCGGTGTAGAGGTCGCCGAGCACCTCGGCGCCGTGCTCCTGCTCGGCCGCGGCGACGACCCGGACGGGGCCCCAGGCCTTGGTCTCGAGCATCTCGCGGTACTCCTCGGGCAGCTCGTCGAGCTTGTCCTCGTTGAGGACCGCGAGGCTCATCAGATGCCAGCGGACCTTGACGTCCCGCACCTTCTCCACCTCCAGCATCCAGCGGGAGGTCATCCAGGCCCAGGGGCACAGCGGGTCGAACCAGAAGTCAACGGGAGTGGCGGGCGCGGCGGCGGGGGACGTGTCGGGCATGTCTCTCCTCGGGAGGGAAGTGCGGGGCGGACGTTTCCCCGGGGAAACGTCCGGGCCGCCCCCGGTCATTCCCGGCTGCTCCCGGTCAGGGGCGCATGGCAGGATCGGTGCTGTTCAGCCCTGTCGACGACGACGTACGAGGAGTCCGCCCGTGCCCGGTGAGAACCTGACCCGTGACGAGGCCCGGGAGCGGGCCGCACTGCTGTCGGTGGACGGGTACGAGGTCTCCCTCGACCTGCGCTCCGCGACCGACGGGGACGGCGGTGAGGGCGCGGCCGGGCCGCACACCTTCCGCTCGGTGACGACCCTCCGGTTCCGCTGCGCGGAGCCGGGCGCGAGCAGCTTCGCGGACCTGATCGCGCCGAGCGTGACGGCCGTCTCCCTCAACGGGCGGGACCTCGACCCCGGGGAGGTGTTCGACGGCTCCCGGATCCTGCTGGAGGACCTGGCCGCCGACAACGAGCTGATCGTCGACGCCCGGTGCGCGTACTCCCGTACCGGTGAGGGCATGCACCGCTTCGTCGACCCCGAGGACGGCGAGGTGTACCTCTACACCCAGTACGAGCCGGCCGACGCCCGGCGCGTCTTCGCCACCTTCGAGCAGCCCGACCTCAAGGCCCCCTACCGCTTCGAGGTGCGGGCCCCCGAGGGCTGGACGGTGTGGAGCAACGGCGTCGGCGAACTCGCCGACGGGGTCTGGCGGTTCGCGGAGACCAAGCCGATCTCGACGTACATCACGTGCGTGGTCGCCGGTCCGTACCACTACGTCACGGACACCTACGAGCGGGAACTGCCCGACGGCACGCGGCTGGAGATCCCGCTCGGCGCGATGTGCCGCAAGGGTCTCGCCCCGCACTTCGACGCCGACGACGTGTTCCTGGTGACCAAGCAGGGCCTGGACTTCTTCCACGACCACGTCGACTACCCGTACCCCTTCGGGAAGTACGACCAGGCGTTCGTGCCCGAGTACAACCTGGGCGCGATGGAGAACCCCGGACTCGTCACGTTCCGGGAGGAGTTCATCTTCCGCGGCAAGGTCACGCAGGCGTCCTACGAGGCCCGGGCCAATGTGATCCTGCACGAGATGGCGCACATGTGGTTCGGCGACCTGGTCACCATGGAGTGGTGGGACGACCTGTGGCTGAAGGAGTCCTTCGCCGACTTCATGGGCGCGTTCTCGCTGGTGGGCGCCACCCGGTTCACCGACGGCTGGATCACCTTCGCCAACCGCCGCAAGGCCTGGGCGTACCGCGCGGACCAGCTGCCGTCCACGCACCCGATCACCGCCGACATCCGCGACCTCCAGGACGCCAAGCTCAACTTCGACGGCATCACCTACGCCAAGGGCGCCTCCGTACTGAAGCAGCTGGTGGCGTACGTCGGCCAGGACGCCTTCCTGGAGGGCGCCCGCCGCTACTTCAAGCGGCACGCGTACGGCAACACCCGCCTCGGCGACCTGCTGTCGGTCCTCGAGGAGACCAGCGGGCGGGACCTGGCGGCCTGGACCCGGTCCTGGCTGCAGACGGCAGGGGTCAACTCCCTGACCCCGCAGGTGCTGTTGGGCGCGGACGGCAGGGTCGAGGAGCTCGCGGTGGTGCAGGAGGCCGCGGAATCACATCCCGAACTGCGCCCGCACCGGGTCGCGGTGGGCCTGTACCGGCGCACGGGCGACGGCGCGCTCGAGCGGTACGCGCGCGCCGAGACGGACGTCGACGGGGCGCGTACGGTGGTCGCCGAACTGGCGGGCGCCGAGGCGCCCGAGCTGGTGCTGGTCAACGACGACGACCTGACGTACTGCAAGATCCGCTTCGACGAGACCTCGCTGGCCACGCTCCGCACCCACCTGGGCGCGCTGACCGACCCCCTGGCCCGCGCCCTGTGCTGGTCGGCGCTGTGGAACATGACGCGGGACGCGCTGCTGCCCGCGCGGGAGTTCGTGGACCTGGTGCTGCGGTTCGGCGGGCGCGAGTCCGACATCGGCGTGCTGCAGATGCTGCACGCCTGGGCCGAGTCGGCGCTCGTCCACTACGCGGCGCCCGCCTGGCGGGAGACCGGCGGACCGCTGCTCGCCGAGGGGGCCCGGCGCGAGCTGGAGGCGGCCGCGCCGGGCAGCGAGCAGCAGCTGGCCTGGGCCCGTTTCTTCGCCCGGTCGGCCGCGGCTCCGGGCGACTTCCGGCTGCTCCAGGAGCTGCTGTCGGGCACGGTGACGGTCGAGGGGCTCGACGTCGACCAGGAGCTGCGCTGGGCGTTCCTGGAGCCGCTGGCCGCGCACGGACTCGCCGACGAGAAGGCGCTGGCCGAGGAGCTGGCCCGGGACGACACCGCCTCCGGCAGGCGCCACCAGGTCCGCTGCCTGGCCGCCCGCCCGTCGGCGGAGGTGAAGGCGCGGGCGTGGGAGCGGGTCGTGGAGTCGGAGGAGCTGTCCAACGCGCTGGTGGAGGCGACGATCGCGGGCTTCGCCCAGCCCTCGCAGCGGGAGCTGCTCGCGCCGTACGCGGAGAAGTACTTCGCGGCGATCGAGCGGGTGTGGACCGAGCGGTCGATCCAGATCGGTATGGACGTGGTGCGGGGCCTGTTCCCCGATCTGCGGGACTCGCCCGGGACACTGGAGGCGACGGACGCCTGGCTCGCGGCCCACGAGGACGCGGCCCCGGCGCTGCGCCGGCTGGTGCTGGAGGCCCGGGACGACCTGGCGCGGGCCCTGCGCGGCCAGGCGTGCGACGCGGCGGCCGGCTGACCCCGCCCCTGAGATGCGCGCTCCGTGACCGTTACGAAATTCGGTCAATATCAGCCGTGCCCCCTGGTCTCACCCGAACGGACCAGGGGGTTTTCGGTATCCGAACAAGCGTCCTTTAGGACGAGCTTGTCCCTGATTGTCGACGGCTCTGTAACAGGGGTTCGGGGGCGGACGCGACGCGGGGACATTGCCGGACATGAACCACGAGACCCGGCTCTTCCCCCGCTCCCTGCACCACCTGACCGCCGGCGCCCGGCGCGTGCTGACCACCGCCCAGCTCCGCTCGCACGGCGTCTCCGCCGCGGAGACCGAGGACCGGTGCCGCCCCGGCGGCGCCTGGCGGCAGCTCCTGCCCGGTGTCGTCCTGCTCCACCCGGGCCCGCCGACCAGCGAGGAGCGGCTGCACGCGGTGCTGATGTACACGGCGCGGGAGCGGTCCGTGCGGGTCCCCGACCAGCCCGGCCCGGCGGACTCGACGGCGCCCCGCTACGAGGAGGCGATGATCACCGGGCTGGCCGCGCTGACCCTGCACGGCTTCTCCTCCGCTCCCCCGCTGCCCTCCCTGGACGCCTTCGACGTACTGGTGTCCCGGCTGCCCCGGCTGCGCCGGCTGCGCTCCACGGGCTGTGTCCGCATCGTCCGCGCCCCGGTGCTGCCGGTCCCCGTGCAGGTGACGGGCGTGCCGGTGGCTCCGGTCCCGCGGGCGCTGGCCGACGCGGTGGCCACGGTGGACGACGCGGCCGCGGTGCGCCGGCTGTTGACGGAGGCGGTGGCCGGCGGCCACTGCGACGCGGCCGCGGTGGTGCGGGAGCTGACCGGTGCGAAGCTCCTGAACCGGCCGCACGTGGTGACCGCGGTGGACTCGCTGGTGGCCGAGGGCCGCGCGGCCGCGGAGAGCCTGCTGTACCGGATGGTGTGGGAGTACGGTCTGCCCGACCCGGTGTGGAACGTCGACCTGCGCCTGCCGGGCGGCCCCCACCTCGGCGGTCTGGACGCCTACTGGCCCGACCAGGCCGTGGCACTGGAGCTGGACACCCGCACGCCCCGGCAGGACCTCCGCCAGGAGGACGTGTGGTTCGAGTACGCCCGCAAGCGTGAGCTCCTGGAGCGGCTCGGCGTCACCGTCGTGCACGTCACCCCGCACAAGCTGCGGGCGGCGGCGGAGCAGCAGGCGGCGGTGATCCGTACGGCGCTGACGGCCGCGGAGGACCGCGATCCGGCGGCGTACGTGGTGGTGCTGCCCCGGTGAGGGGGGACCGCCGGGGGCCGCGGCCCGACGGTCCCTCCGGGTGCGCGGGGTACGGACGTCAGTCGCCGCAGAACTCCGCCTGGACGACCGCCATGCCGTTCCCCGCCCAGTCGCCGTTGAAGTTGAACGCCAGGGAGTGCCGACCGTCCTCCGTCGTGACGGCGTAGGTCCCGGAGCCGGAGGTGCTGCCGCTGTGACCCCAGACGGTCACGCCGCAGCCCAGCGTCACCTTCATCAGGCCGAGACCGTAGTCCGGGCCGGTGCCCATGGGCACCGTGGTGGTCATCTCGTCCAGCTGCTCCGAAGGGAGCAGACGGCCCGCCAGCAGGGCGCGGTAGAAGAGGTTCAGGTCCCTGGAGTCGGAGATGATCTCGCCCGCCCCGAAGGTACGGGACGGGTTGAGGCGCGTGACGTCGTAGGGGGGTTCCGTGGCGAGCGACCCCGGCTTGGAGTAGGCGCGGCTGCTGGGCCGGGGCAGGGAGACCCGGGTGCCGGGGACCGAGGTGGCGGTCAGGTTCAGGGGCTCGATGACGCGCCGGCGGACCTCCTCGCCGTAGGGGCGGCCGGTGGCCTTCTCGATCACCAGGGCGGCCAGGACGTAGTTGGTGTTGGAGTACGTCCACTTCCCGGGGGCGCCGGGCTCGAAGTACGGCTCGTGGGCCAGGGCGATCCGCACCAGGTCCTCCGGGGCCCGGGTGGCGTAGCGGTGCTCGAAGAAGCCCTCCTTCGTGAAGTACATGCGGTGGTAGTCCGCGTCCGCCGTGTAGTTGAAGACGCCGCTGGTGTGGTTCAGCAGCTGCCGCAGGGTGATCCGGGTGCCGTCGTGGCCGTTGCCGGTCACCAGGCCGGGCAGCCAGGTGTCGACGGTGTCGTCCAGGGACAGCGTGCCCTCCGCCTCCAGTTGCAGCACCACCGTCGCCACGAAGGTCTTGGTGATGCTGCCGACCCGGTAGTGGTCGCGCGGGGAGCGCTTCTGCCCCGTGCCGAGGTCGCCCACTCCGGCCGTTGCCGACCAGGTGCCCCGCCGGTCCCGCGCCGTCGCCGTCACCCCGGGCACCCCGGCGGCGACCGCGGACTGCATCGCCTGGCGGGTCGCCCCGTGGTCGGTGCCGGTGGCGCTCCCCGCTCCGGCTCCGGGTCCCGGAGCCGCCACGGCGGGGGCCGCCAGGGCCACCGAGAGGGCCGCCGCCACCACCGTCGCCGCCACCGTCGTCCGCATCCGCACGCTCGTGCCTCCCCTGTCCTCGGGTGTGATCGCAGGGACAGGGGATCACGGGCGGGACCGCCGAGGGTGCTCCGGTCACGGTGATTGGCCGGTTTCAGCTCTTCTTCAGCAGCAGCTCCGTGTTCCGGTCCCGGGGGGCGCCGCCGAGGTCGGTGCGGGCGCCCGGGGCGTTGTAGGACAGTTCGCGGTAAAGGGCCGCCAGGCCGGTCTGGGTGAGGTCGTCGTGGTCCGTGCGGGACGGGGCCGCGGACTCGACCAGGGTGGTGAAGAGGGACAGTGTTCCGTCCTCGTTGTCCACCAGCTCGATGACGCGGGCGAGGTGGGGGAAGTCGATGTGGGAGGCGGTGGAGATCTCCCAGAAGGAGCCGGCGGAGCCGGTGTGCGGGGTGATGGCGTTGCGGTGGATGTGACCGTTGACCCAGGCCACCACGTTGCGGTGCCGGCCGAGGAGTTCGAGGAGTTCCCCGCCGTCGTGGCGCCGTTCGTCGGGGCGGGCCGGGTCGCGGTGCGTGTTCGTCATCGATTCGCTGGTGTGGTGGCTGAAGACGATCGCGCGGGAGTCCTTGTGGGTCCGCAGGGTCCGCTCCAGCCAGCGCAGTTGGGCCGTGCCGAGGGATCCCGTGTAGTGGCCGCCCGGGTCGGTGGTGTCGAGGCTGATCCCGATGACGTCGTCGGAGACGCGGAACGCGTAGTACTGGGTGCCCTCGTCGAGGTTGGCGGCGGTGTAGCCGTGGCCCACCGGGCCGGATCCGCGGTGTGCGGGGTCCAGGTGCGCCTTCAGGTACTCGGCGGGGGTGAACGGGGCGCGCGCCTCGTCGGGGGTGACCGGACGCATCGCGCGGGCGTGGGTCTTCAGGAACTCGCCGTACTGGACGCCCCGGGGGTCGGTGGCCTTCTTGATGGCCTGCTGGAGCTTCTTCGCCTCGGCCGCCGGTATCTTCATCAGTTTCCGTCCGCCGACGGCGAGTTCGGTGAGGTGGGAGTCGCCGTGGGAGGCGTAGCAGCCGAGTGGCATCGTGTCGTGGTTGCCGACGGTGGAGTACCAGGGAAGGTTGAGGCCGGGGCTGTCGACCTCGCGGACGGCGGCCGCGAGGAAGCCGTCCAGGTGCGGGAAGCCGAGCTGTTTGTCGGCGTCGCGGGCGGCGGTTTCCGGCTGCCAGTACTGTCGCAGGCCGCTGTTCTGGACGCCTTCGTAGTGGCGCGGGTCCCCGGAGTTGGGGGTGACGCGGCCACCGCTGAACACCTTCAGGAACCAGTCCAGTTCGGTGCGGGTGTTGTTGTCCGTGTTGTCGCCGGTGGTCATCGCGAAGTGCAGCGGGGAGCCGGTGGCGGGGGCGCCGCGCAGCGCGTTGATCCGCTCGACGAGTGCGACCGCGCCGTGCACGGTGAGCGCCTCCTGGGGCCGCCAGGCGCGCGCATCGGTGGAGCGCAGGTACTCCAGGCGCAGCGGGTGCTGCACATCGAGCACGTGCACGTCGGTGAGGTGCACGAACGCCGCCAGCGTGGTGCGGCGGTCGTCCCGGCCGGAGCGGGCCGCGGCCAGCTCGCCGCGCACCACCCGCCCCCAGCCCCGTCCTTCCTCCAGGCGCCGGTAGCCGGACCCGCCGGATGCACCGCGCGGGGCGGACACCCCTTCGAGGGTGGTGCCCCGGGTGTACGGGGCGAGCGGGGCGGCCGGCGCCGGCCGTGAGGAGGCGCGCACGGCCCCGTCCGCGGCGGTGTCCGCCGCGCCGGCCTCGCCGCCGGGCCGCAGGGCGTGACCGACGCCGGCGGAGAGGGCCACCGCACCGGTGACGGCGAGGAGGGAACGGCGGTGGAGTCCAGTGGAGTCGGCGACTGAGCGGATGCGCGACATGGCGCTTCCCTCCCCGGGTGCGAACGCGTCGACAGTGGTCGCGGGGCGCCCGCCGGGCGAACGTCCCGCTCGTACTGGATGCTCGGCAGCCGGAATGGCCTGCGTGTGAACGCGGTGGCAACGCGCGACACCGATCGCCGTACGTGGATCTCGGGCCACCCCGCGGGTCGGCGCCCGCTTCCGCACCGGCCCAGAACCGGTCACTCCGTGTTCACTTCACGGGAGAGCCGGGGCGGGGAACGTCGACCCGACAGCGACGATCAGCGCAATCACCCGATCGAGGCCAAAGGCTTCGACCGGTCACCTCCCACCGGTCAGCCCTCCGCGCGCTCCGCGACCCGCCCCGCGGCCGGCCGTTCCCGCCACAGCCGCAGCGCGATGTCGACCATGCGGACCCGGACCAGGTCCGGGACGGCGTCCAGGGGCTGCCAGGCGGCCAGTTCGGTGGAGCCGCCGATCTCGTTGCGCAGTTCGCCGCCGGTGATCCGCCCCTCGTAGACCAGCCGCACGCCGTGGTGGTCGACGGGGCGGCCCAGACGGCCGCCGGGGAAGGTGTGCCGACTGGAGTCCACGCCGAGCAGTCCGGTGACCTCGATGCGGTAGCCGGTCTCCTCCTCGACCTCCCGCCGCACGGTGTCGTAGGGGTCCTCGCCGTGTTCCATGCCGCCGCCCGGCATGACCCACTCGGGGGTGCCTCCGGGCGCCGGGGACCGGGCCAGCAGCAACTGCCCGTCGCGCACCACCACGGCGTAGGCCGCCACCCTCAACTTCCTTCGCACTCCAGGACGTTATCCCGACGACCGCCGGACCGGCAGGTGAGTGCCCGCCAACGGGCCGCCGCTGTGCGGCGCGAGCGCGCGAACGACTTGCCCGCTTCGTCATCCCGCGCCCGATACCTGCATAGCGGGTTTTCCCCACACATCCATTTCGATTCGGCCAACCCTCCCCAAACACCTGTCCCTTGCGAAAGGCTCAGCGATCGTCCGGGATCGCATTCCGGACGATCGCGGCCAGGGTCGATCGGCTCCGGTCGCTCCACGATGGTGCCTTTATCTGCAAGGGATGCCGATGACCCATTCCTCCCAGCGCGAAGCGATACCGGGCGCGAGACGCGTCGCCCGTGTCGTCCTGGCCGCCGGTCTCGTCGCCGCGCTCAGCGCGGTCGGACCGATACCCCTGGCGGTCGCCGCCGGCGCGCCGGCCGCCACGCCCGTCGACGGTGACGTCAAGTCCGCGCCCGACAAGCTCGGTTCGAAGGACGCGGACCTGCTCGCCGAGGCCAAGGCGGACGGCGTCAAGAACGTCACGATGATGATCGCCACCGCCCCCGGCAAGACCGAGCAGGTCGCCGAGCAGCTGGACGCGGTCAAGGGCGGTTCGGTCGGCCGGACCCACGACGCGCTCGGCTACGTCCGCGCCACCGTCCCCACCGCCGAGGCGGACTCGGCCATCGCCGCCGCCGCCAAGCTCTCCACCGTGCACGGCATCGACCTGCGCGAGGAGATCCCGCTGGACGACCCGACGCCCGGCGCGGACACCACGAAGGGCGCCGCCGGCAAGGGCGGCAAGGGCGGCTACCCGGCCCCCGACAAGCGGACCCCCGCCAAGAACCCGTACAACCCGTCCTTCGAGACCGGCGCCGTCGACTTCGTCAAGGACAACCCGAAGGCGGACGGCCGCGGCATCACCATCGGCGTCATCGACACGGGTGTGGACCTCGCCCACCCGGCGCTGCAGAAGACCACCACCGGCGAGCGCAAGATCGTCGACTGGGTGACGGCGACCGACCCGCTCGTGGACGGCGACCGGACCTGGCGCCAGATGTCCGAATCGGTGTCCGGCCCCACCTTCACCCACGAGGGCACGACCTGGACGGCGCCCGAGGGCTCGTACCGGATCAGCACGTTCAAGGAGTCCTACACCATCGGCGGTGACGCGGGCGGTGACGCCAACCGCGACGGCGACACCACCGACTCCTGGGGTGTTCTGTACGACGCGGCGGCCGGCACGGTCCGCGTCGACCTGAACAACAACCAGGACTTCTCCGACGACACCCCGATGAAGCCGTACAAGGACGGCTTCCAGATCGGGTACTTCGGCACCGACGACCCGAAGACCGAGGTCGCCGAGCGCCAGCCGTTCGTCGTGGAAATCCGCAAGGACGTCGTGTACAACGCGGCCGGCGCCAAGGCCGACTTCGTCAACATCGGCCTCATCCAGGGCTCGCACGGCTCGCACGTGGCCGGCATCACCGCGGCCAACGGCCTGTTCGGCGGCAGGATGAACGGCGCCGCCCCCGGAGCGAAGATCGTCTCCTCCCGCGCCTGCACCTGGTCCGGCGGCTGCACCAGCGTGGCGCTCACCGAGGGCATGATCGACCTCGTCGTCAACCGCGGTGTCGACATCGTCAACATGTCCATCGGCGGTCTGCCGGCGCTGAACGACGGCAACAACGCCCGCGCCGAGCTCTACAACCGCCTCATCGACACCTACGGCGTCCAGCTGGTGATCTCCGCGGGCAACTCCGGCCCCGGCGCCAACACCATCGGCGACCCCGCCCTGGCCGACAAGGTCATCTCGGTCGGCGCGACCATCTCCAAGGAGACGTGGGCCGCCAACTACGGCTCCGAGGTGAAGAAGAAGTACGCCATGATGCCGTTCTCCTCGCGCGGTCCGCGTGAGGACGGCGGCTTCACGCCGACGCTGGTCGCGCCCGGCGCGGCGATCAACACCATCCAGACCTGGTCGCCGGGCGCGCCGGTCGCCGAGGCGGGCTACGCCCTGCCCGCCGGTTACGGCATGCTCCAGGGCACCTCGATGGCCTCCCCGCAGGCCGCCGGCGCCGCCGCGCTGCTGCTGTCGGCCGCGAAGCAGAAGCGCGTCGACCTCACCCCCGCGAAGCTGCGCACCGCCCTCACCTCCACCGCCGAGCACATCAAGGACGTGCAGGCCTACGAGGAGGGCGCCGGCCTCATCGACATCGAGGACGCCTGGGACGCGATCCGCGACGGCGCCACCGCGCACGAGTACGCGGTCAAGGCGCCGGTCGACACCGCGATCGACCAGTTCCTGAAGACCCCGGGCTTCGGCACCGGCCTCTACGACCGTGAGGGCGGCCTCAAGGCCGGTCAGAAGAAGACGTACGACATCACCGTCACCCGTACGTCCGGCCCCGACCGCGCGATCCGGCACCGGCTCGGCCTCGAGAACAACGCCGGCAACACCTTCCGCATCCTCGGCGACCGCGACGTGCGGCTCTCGCTGAACAAGCCGGTGACCGTCAAGGTCCAGGCCGCGCCCCGCTCGGCCGGGCTGAAGAGCGCGATCCTCGAGGTCGACGACCCGCGCACCGAGGGCGTCGACCGGCAGATCCTGAACACCGTGGTCGTCTCGGCGCCGCTGAAGCACACCTTCTCCGCCTCCGGCACGGCCCAGCGCAACAGCACCACCTCCTACTTCGTCACCGTGCCCGAGGGCGCGAAGACGCTGGAGATCGCGCTCGGCGGGCTGAAGGCCACGAGCCAGACCCGGTTCGTCGCCATCCACCCGTACGGCGTCCCGGCCGACCCGACCTCGACGGTCAACTGCTACCCGAACTACACCAACCCGGCCAACACCTGCCGTCCCGACGTGCGTTCGTACGCGGACCCGCAGCCGGGCGTCTGGGAGATCGAGGTCGAGTCGCGCCGCACCTCGCCGCTGCTCGACAACCCGTACAAGCTGGACGTCGCCGTGCTCGGCGCGGTCTTCGCCCCGGAGACCGTGACCGTGCCGGAGACCAAGGTCGGTGCTCCGGCCGACGTCTCCTGGAAGGTGACCAACCAGGCCGCCGCCCTGGACGGCAAGCTGGTCGGCGGCCCGCTGGGCTCGGCCAAGAACGACCGGCCGACCATCAGCACGGGCGACGTCCACACCACTACGGTCGAGGTGCCCGCGGGCGCCGCGTCGCTCGACGTGGCCATCGGCAACGTCACCGACACCGCCGCCGACCTGGACCTGGCGGTCTACGACGCCGCCGGCACCCGCGTCGCCCAGTCCGCCGACGGCGACTCGGAGGAGTCGGTCTCCGTCGCCAGGCCGGCCGCCGGTACGTACACCGTCCAGGTCGTGGGCTACTCCGTCCCGGCCGGTTCCGCCGAGTACGACTACCGTGACGTGTTCTTCTCCGCCACGCTCGGCGAGGTCACGGTCGACGGGGCCGCCCCGGTGAAGCTCGGCACGGGCGCCTCGGCCTCCGTCTCCGGCAGCGTCACCGCCGTCGCGGCGGCTCCCGAGGGCCGTGAGTTCTTCGGGCGCGTCCAGCTGGTCAACGCGCGCGGCACGGTCGCGGGCACGGGCAGCGTGACGATCGAGAGGGTCGTGCCGTAACCGACGGCCACCAGCGGCAGGGGCGGGCGTCCACCGGGGCGCCCGCCCCTTTCGCCTCGTGCCGAAGGGGGAGTCAGCCCCCGCCGTCGCACTCGAGGCCCTGGGATCCGGGGAGCGCCCGCTCGACCTGCAGACGGCCCTCCTCCAGAGCGTCACGGGCGGCGGGCCGGACCCCGTCCCCGGGGCCGGGCGGATCGCCCGCGCGGTAGCTCTCGGGCCCCTCTCCGGGCGTGCTCGAGATCAGGACGAGCATGCGGACCCCGGCCCTGTAGTACGCCGGTACGTCGGCGCCCTCGTCGGTGAACGCCAGCTCCCTCTCGCCGTCCGACGGCTTGTAGTGGCGGTCCACGTCCAGCACGATCCTGTACCGGTCGTTCCCACCCGCCGGTTCGACCCGCGCCACCGTGCCCTCGGCGACGACGCTGGAGCAGGCGATGAGCCCCTCGTAGGTGAGCAGGGACTTACCGCCCGCATCCTGGGCGCTCGCGGCGTCGGCACTGCTTCCCGAGGCCTGCCCGGTGACGCCGCCCTGCGTGATCAGCCACCCCATGCCTCCTCCCACGGCGGTGACGACGGCCAGGGCGAGGGCCCCCAGGGCGAGCCTCGGCAGTCGACGCCGCTGGTGGGCCGCCCGTACGGGTGCGGGCTCCGTACCGGACCGCGGCTCGTCGGCCAGGACTCCCCCGATCACCCCGAGCTGCTCGCGCAACAGCACCACATCGGCCTCGGCCCTGCGGTGCTCGGCCATGAACGCGGCATCCGCGCGGGCCTCGTCCGGCAGCGGCTCGCCGGTGATCGCGGACATCAGCGCGTCTGCGTCGTGTTCGGCAGCCACGTCACACCACCTCGTCCTCGTGCAGGCGGGCGCGCAGGGCCCGTACGGCCGTGTGCAGTCGGCTCTTGACCGTGCCCTCGGGGACGCCGAGCTGCTCGGCTATCGAGCGCACCGGGAGGTCGGCGTAGAACCGCAGCACGACGACCTGGCGCTGGGCGTCGGGCAGCCCGTCCAGACCGCGGGCGACGGCGAGGGAGAGCAGGCGGGTCTCCTCGTCGGCGGGGAGCTGTTCCGCCGGGCGCAGCGCGGCGAGGCGTTCGCCGAGCCGCTCCTGGCGGCGTTTGGCCCGGTGCCAGTCCATGGCGAGGTTGGAGGCGACCACCGCCGCCCACGCGGAGACGTCCCGGGGCGCCTCCTGCCCGTTCGCGGCGCGTTCCAGCAGCCGCAGCCGGACCTGCTGCACCCCGTCCGGCAGGTCCGCCTGCGGCACCCCGCCGAGCGCGAGCACCGCCCGCACCCGGCGTTCCTGCGCCGCATCCAGCGGGTCGTCGTCCGCGGCACCGTACGCCGGCCGGCCGCGCCGGATTCTTCCGCGCAGCACTGCCCACCCCCCTCACCCTGTTTCCCCTACGACGCCGGTCGGGCCCGGAACGTTCGCCCGGGTGCCGTGGACCGGTGGAGGCGTATGTCACACCGCCGTGTGGGTGGGGCTGGGCGGGGCAGGGGACCTTGCGGCCGGTGGCCCCCGAGGGCCGATTTTCTGCGGCTCGCAGGGGTGGCGGCCGCAGGTCCGCGACCGGGGCCCGGCGCCGGGGCGTCCCACTGTTCGGGCAGAAGGCGTTAACAATTGGACAAGCGGGACGTGGTCGGCCGCATGATGGAAAAGCCTCGGCCAGGTAACAGGAACGCGAAGAGACGCAGTAGGGAGACGCCGTGAGGGTCGGAATCGTCGGAGCCACCGGTCAGGTGGGCACGGTCATGCGCAGCATCCTCAGGGAGAGGGCCGCTTCGAGTGAACTGGGCCCGCTGACCGAGCTGCGCCTGTTCGCCTCGGCCCGCTCGGCGGGGACGGTCCTGGACGGGGTCACGGTGGAGGACGCGGCCACCGCGGACTACACCGGCCTGGACATCGTGCTGTTCTCCGCGGGCGGCGCGACGTCGAAGGCGCTGGCCGAGAAGGTCGCCTCGCAGGGCGCCGTCGTGATCGACAACTCGTCCGCGTGGCGCAAGGACCCGGAGGTCCCGCTGGTCGTCTCCGAGGTGAACCCGGAGGCGATCGCGAACCGCCCCAAGGGCATCATCGCCAACCCGAACTGCACCACGATGGCCGCGATGCCGGTCCTGCGTCCGCTGCACGCCGAGGCGGGCCTGGAGGCGCTGGTCGTCGCCACGTACCAGGCGGTGTCCGGCTCCGGCCTCGCGGGCGTGGCCGAGCTGCACGACCAGACCCAGAAGGTCGTCGCCGACGCCGACAAGCTGACCCACGACGGCGCGGCGGTCGACTTCCCCGAGCCCGGTGTCTACAAGCGCCCCATCGCCTTCAACGTGCTGCCCTTCGCCGGCAACCTCGTGGACGACGGTCTGAACGAGACCGACGAGGAGCAGAAGCTGCGCAACGAGTCCCGCAAGATCCTGGACATCCCGGAGCTCAAGGTCTCCGGCACCTGCGTGCGCGTCCCGGTCTTCTCCGGCCACTCCCTCCAGATCAACGCCCGGTTCGCCCGCCCGATCAGCGCGGAGCGCGCGACCGAGCTGCTGGCCGACGCCCCCGGTGTCGTCCTCACCGACATCCCCACCCCGCTCCAGGCGGCCGGCCGGGACGCGTCCTACGTCGGCCGCATCCGCAGCGACGAGACGGTCGACAACGGCCTGGCCCTGTTCGTCTCCAACGACAACCTCCGCAAGGGCGCGGCCCTGAACACCGTCCAGATCGCGGAACTGGTGGCGGCCGAGCTGAAGCGGTAACCGCAGACCCGCTCGCTGCGAAGGGGCCGCCCGGCCGGGCGGCCCCTTCGACGTGTTCAGAGCGTCGGACACGTCGTGCCGCAATGCCTCGCCGGGGGCACCGCGAAGGAGCACTCCGCCCGTGCCGGTGCCCGAGTCCGACCCACCTGCCGAAAAGCGTGAGCACTTCGACCATCACTGTTCACATACCGCTCATGTGAGCGCCCGTGTGACAGTTGTCCGCCGACTGCTCACGGTTTTCAGCAGGACACCCCCGACCTCACCATGTGAAGCGCGGGCGGTCTCTTGCCCTCGCCGTAGGGGTAGCGTCTTGGTATGGCCGCAGAGAGCCCTTCCGTGCTGGTCGACATACGCAAGTACGACGGCAGCCTGAGCGCGCGGTGGACTGCCGTCCGACTCGGTGAGGACGAGCACGGCGTGTGGCTGGGCACGGCGCAGGGCGTCCCCGTCAGGTCGGCCGCGGGCAGCCGGACAAGCCGGTTCGCCCACGTGATGCTGGTCCCGCCCGGCGAGTGGTGGACGGCCACGTTCTGCGCGGCCCCGGGCCCCGAGATGTACTGCGACGTGTGCACGGTGCCCGAGTGGAGCGCCGACGGGACCGTCCTGCGCACGGTGGACCTCGATCTCGACGTCGTACGGCCTCATGGCGGCGAGGCCCATGTCGAGGACGAGGAGCAGTTCGCCGAGCACCGGGTGCGCTACGGCTACCCCGACAGCGTCGTCGACAAGGCCCGGCAGACCTGTGCCTGGTTGACGGAGGCGGGCCGCCGCGGGGGTGAGGGCGCCGAACCGTTCGCCTCGGCGTACCGCCACTGGCTCGGTCTGATGGAGTAGTCGGGGCGCTGCCGGGTGGTGGTGCGACGCTCCTCAGCCGGGTGACCCGGCCCTCGACGGGCCGGCCGGACGCCCACGGTCCTCGCGGCGTACCTCGTAGAGGAAGCAGCCGTGCTCCACCGCGCGGACGTGGACGAGGGCGACCTCCGGGTCGGTGAAGGCCTCCGTGAGGGCGGGGGCGAAGGCGTCCGGGGTGTCCACCAGGCGGCCGCCCAGGATGCGGCCCTCGGCGGAGTAGCGGCGCAGGACGCGGTGGGCGTGGGTGAAGGGGAGGCCCGCGTCGGGCGCCGGGCCCGCGCACTGCCGGGCGTGGATGAAGACCGGGCCCTGCTCGTCGTACGCGCCCGGGTCGGCGCCCGTCCGGGCCGCCCAGCGGCGCAGCGGCGCGTACGACACCAGGGTGATGGTCTCACCGGGCGTGCTGCGGCGCAGGCAGCAGCGGAGCGGGGCGCCGCCCTCCTCGTCGGTGCGGGGGAGCGCGGGGCGGCCCGCGTCGTCCAGGGTGCGCAGTTCCTCCAGGACCGGTGCCGGGACGGGACGGGGGGTGTGGGGCGTCGTCATGGTTCCAGGCTCCCGCCGGGCCGGGCGCGTCACCGGCGGGAAACGGTCATCGCGTTCCGTGCCGGTCACGTGGAAGGATGACACAACCGACACATAACGAGGAGATGACCGCGTGCCTGGCACAAACCTGACTCGCGAAGAGGCGCAGCAGCGGGCGAAGCTGCTGACCGTTGACTCGTACGAGATCGACCTCGATCTCTCCGGCGCGCAGGAGGGCGGCACCTACCGGTCCGTGACCACGGTGCGCTTCGACGTCTCCGCGGACGGGGAGGGTGCGGAGTCGTTCATCGACCTGGTGGCCCCCACCGTCCACGAGGTGACCCTCAACGGGGACTCCCTCGACCCCGCCGAGGTGTTCGCGGACTCCAGGATCGCCCTGCCGGGTCTGCTCCCGGGCCGCAACGTGCTGCGGGTGAGCGCCGACTGCGCGTACACCAACACCGGTGAGGGCCTGCACCGGTTCGTCGACCCGGTCGACGACCAGGCCTACCTCTACACCCAGTTCGAGGTGCCGGACGCCCGCCGGGTGTTCGCGAGCTTCGAGCAGCCGGACCTCAAGGCGACCTTCCAGTTCACCGTGAAGGCCCCGGAGGGCTGGACCGTCGTCTCCAACTCGCCGACGCCCGAGCCCCGGGACAACGTCTGGGAGTTCGAGCCGACGCCGCGGATCTCGACGTACATCACCGCGCTGATCGTCGGCCCGTACCACTCCGTGCACAGCGTGTACGAGAAGGACGGCCAGTCGGTGCCGCTCGGCATCTACTGCCGGCCCTCGCTCGCCGAGTTCCTCGACGCGGACGCCATCTTCGACGTCACGCGGCAGGGCTTCGAGTGGTTCCAGGAGAAGTTCGACTACGCGTACCCCTTCGGGAAGTACGACCAGCTGTTCGTGCCGGAGTTCAACGCGGGCGCGATGGAGAACGCCGGCGCGGTGACCATCCGGGACCAGTACGTCTTCCGGTCGAAGGTGACGGACGCGGCCTACGAGGTGCGGGCCGCGACGATCCTGCACGAGCTGGCCCACATGTGGTTCGGCGACCTGGTCACCATGGAGTGGTGGAACGACCTGTGGCTGAACGAGTCGTTCGCCACCTACGCCGAGGCCGCCTGCCAGGCCGACGCGCCGGGCTCGAAGTGGCCGCACTCGTGGACGACGTTCGCGAACTCCATGAAGACCTGGGCGTACCGCCAGGACCAGCTGCCGTCCACGCACCCGATCATGGCCGACATCCGTGACCTGGACGACGTGCTGGTCAACTTCGACGGCATCACGTACGCCAAGGGCGCGTCCGTCCTGAAGCAGCTGGTGGCCTACGTCGGCGAGGACGCGTTCTTCCGGGGCGTGCAGGCGTACTTCAAGCGTCACGCGTACGGCAACACGCGCCTGTCCGACCTGCTGGGCGCCCTGGAGGAGACCTCCGGCCGCGATCTGAGCACCTGGTCGAAGAAGTGGCTGGAGACGGCCGGCATCAACGTGCTGCGCCCGGAGATCGAGACCGACGGCGCGGACGGTACGGGCGTCATCACCTCCTTCGCCGTCCGCCAGGAGGCCCCGGCGCTGCCCGCCGGCGCCAAGGGCGAGGCCACCCTGCGCCCGCACCGCATCGCCGTCGGCCTGTACGACCTGGACGCGGCGAGCGGCAAGCTGGTGCGCGTCGACCGGGTCGAGCTGGACGTCGACGGGGAGCTGACCGCCGTGCCGCAGCTCGTCGGCAAGGCCCGTCCCGACGTGATCCTGCTCAACGACGACGACCTGTCGTACGCCAAGGTCCGCCTGGACGAGCGGTCGCTGGCCTTCGTCACCGAGCACCTCGGCGACTTCGAGGCGTCCCTGCCGCGCGCGCTGAGCTGGGCCTCGGCCTGGGACATGACCCGGGACGCCGAACTGGCCACCCGCGACTACCTGTCCCTGGTGCTGTCGGGCATCGGCAAGGAGTCGGACATCGGCGTGGTGCAGTCGCTGCACCGCCAGGTGAAGCTGGCGATCGACCTGTACGCCGCCCCGGCGGCCCGCGAGGCCCTGCTCACCCGCTGGACGGAGGCCACGCTGGCCCATCTGCGGGCCGCCGAGGCGGGCAGCGACCACCAGCTGGCGTGGGCGCGCGCCTTCGCCGCGACGGCGAGGACGCCGGAGCAGCTGGACCTCCTGGAGAGCCTGCTGGACGGCACGCAGACGGTCGAGGGCCTGGCTGTCGACACGGAGCTGCGCTGGGCGTTCGTGCAGCGGCTCGCGGCGGTGGGCCGGTACGACGAGGCCGAGATCGCGGGCGAGTACGAGCGCGACAGGACCGCCGCGGGCGAGCGGCACGCCGCCACCGCGCGCGCCGCCCGGCCGACCGAGGAGGCCAAGGCGGAGGCGTGGGCGTCGGTCGTCGAGTCCGACAAGCTGCCGAACGCGCTCCAGGAGGCGGTGATCGCCGGCTTCGTCCAGACCGACCAGCGTGAGCTGCTGGCGCCGTACACGGAGCGGTACTTCGAGGCGCTCAAGGACGTCTGGGAGTCCCGCTCGCACGAGATGGCCCAGCAGATCGCGGTCGGCCTCTACCCGGCGATCCAGGTCACCGGCGAGACCCTGGACCGCACCGACGCCTGGCTCGCCTCGGCCGACCCGAGCCCGGCCCTGCGCCGTCTGGTCTCCGAGTCCCGCGCGGGCATCGAGCGGGCCCTGCGCGCCCAGGCCGCGGACGCGGCGGCCGAACGGGCGTAACCCGTAAAGGCACGCATCAGGGGCGCCCGGCACGAGTCACGCCGGGCGCCCCTCGCCGTACGGAGGCCCGTACGAAGGTCCGTCGGCGCGGTGCTGCGACCCCTGCGCAGGGCCTCGCCCCCGAACGGCGTCGGCGCACCGCCGTGAACGGGCGGCATGGTCCCGGGGCCCGCGAGCGTCCTCCCGCACAGGCCGAGCGCGCGGTGCGAGAGGACGGCCTCGCGGTGGGCGGGGAGGACGTTGCCGTGGTCGGCGCCCGGGCGTCATCCGGTCGTCGTGCGTTCCTTCTCACGGGAGGCGGGGATCGTCTGATGCCCCATCGTGATGCGCGGGTGTACAACCCCGTGTGGATGCCGGCTGTCTGTAAGGCGCTGGAGGGATGAGCCTTCGGTGCCTTTCCGCAAGGAGATTGGGGACCAGGTGGGGAAGCAGGTCTGGAGAGTCGTCGTGGCCGGTGGTGCGGCGGCGGTGTTCACGGCCGTGGCCGCGGTGCCGGCCGGGGCGGCCGAGGGTGGGGTCTCGTTCACCCGTGTCCAGGTGAACGGCGGCAAGCCGATTGTGATCGGGGTGTCGAAGGAGGTCGCGGTGCCCGCCTCCTTCCGGATGACGACCACTCATAAGTGGAAGTGGTCGCCCATGGTGTTCCTGTACCGGAGTGGTTCGGGTGACCGGCTGTGGCACTCCATCGAGACGAGCGACTGCATCAGGGTGAGCTCGAGCGTCTGCGACTTCGACGAGACGATGTACTTCGACCCGAGCCTGTGGGACATGTACAACAGCGAGGCCGGAGCCTGGAAGGTCGGGGCCGAGGTGCACTTCAAGGGCGGCGGTGGGGACACCGACGACAAGGGACTGACGGTCCACGTCAAGCGCAACTCCCGCCTGACCGTCAACGCCTCGCCCGAACCGGTGTCCAAGGGCAAGACCATCACCGTGACCGGAAAGGTCACGCGGGCCAACTGGGAGACCAGGAAGTACGCCTCCTACGGGGGCCGCCTGGTGAGCCTGCAGTTCAAGCCTGCCGGCACCACCTCCTACACCACGGTGAAGAAGGTGTACGCGAACGGCTCGGGTGATCTCAGGACGACCGTGAAGGCCTCCAAGACGGGTACGTGGCGCTGGGCGTACTACGGCAACACCACCACCGGGCCGTCGACGTCGTCCGGGGACAACGTCGTGGTGAAGTGACGTCCGCGGTGCCGGCGGGCCGGCGGGGGCCGAACCGGCGGTGACGGCTGCGACGGTCAAGGCGTCGGGTCCGCCGCGATCACGGCGGACCCGACGCCTTGCGCCCTGACCGACCGCGAACCGCCGTGCACGGGCCTCGGTGCGACGTGAGCCGACGCGCCGTGCGGACCATGAGGCCGGTCGTGACCGTGGGGTCGGTGACGAGGACGTGCTTGTTCCGGGTACGGCTCGGGGACCCGCTCAGCCGCCGACGCCCCTCAGGTCCAGCAGCTCGTCATCGGCCGGCGGCTCCACCTTCAGGGGCTTTTCGAAGTCGCCGAACGTGGTGGTGGTACGGAAGTCGGCGCCCTTGTAGTCGACCTTGAGCAAGTAGGGCTTGCCCTCCGTGGCGACGTGGAACGTGTAGGTGCCGCCCTTGTCCCCCGCGTCGGTCACCACCAGGGCGATGGCCGGGCGGCCGTCGACCTCGGCCGGTTCGCCCTTCTCCGCCTTGCCGAACGTGGCGAACGGCCAAGTACAGTCGGAAAGCCCGTCGCCGGGCACCGACTCACTGGCCGGTTTCTTGATCCAGCGGTCCTGCTCGGCCGAACTCGATATCTCCTTCCCTGCCCACTGATCGAGATAGGCGCGGTTCGGCCGGATGTAGTCCGTCTCCTTGATCCGTATCTGTTCGAGCGCGGCGCCCGACTCCGAGGACGACCTGAAGGTGCAGGTGCTCTTGAGGTCGGTCGCCAGAACGCTGGTGAGGCGTTCCCCGTCGGTGCGGGTGGTTTCCGCTTCGATGGTCACCGACGTGAGCGACTTCATGGTCTTGTACGCGTCCTCGAGCGACTGCGCGGCGGAGCGTTCGTCCGTTGCGGCGCCGTCCGAACAGCCGGTCGCGGTGACGCCGAGCACCAGGCAGGCCGCCGTGGCCTTCGCGACGGTCGAGATCTTCCCCACAGGGCTCCCAAAGTCATGAGCATGATCCAATGCAGGCGGAGAGCCTACTCGACCGCCGCCCCTCCGATCGGAGCCGGCATCCGGCACGGTCGCGGGTGACCGGCCGGCACTGAACGCTCCGGTGCTTCCAGGAGGAGACACCCGTGCTCCGCCGAACATCCGCGGCCTTCGGGCGCCTCGGCGGCGTGGTGGTCCTCGGGGACATCCCCGCGCGGCTCCGCACCCGACGGAGAGCGGCGTTCCGACCGCGGTTCCGACGACACCGCGGTTCCGACGACACGGGGGGGCGTCGGCGCGCGCTGATCGTTCACGGCGGTGGGCAGCGGCGCGGGGCGCTGCGTGAGGACGAGCCGTCGGCCCCCTCCCGGTTTCCCTAGTCACCGTCGTCGGTGGATCCGTTCAGCCCCCGGCTCCGGTTCTTCCCGGAGCCGCGCAGCAGTTCCCCGGCGGCGAGCGTGATGGTCGCCACGGCGCGGGTCCAGCGGGGTCCGCCACGTTCCGCCCACACCACGCATGCGCACCCGCCGACGACGAGCGCCAGGACGCCGATGAGCACCAGAGCAATCATGTTCCGTTGCCAAGACCGTAGTCGGGTCTCAGCATTCCGGGCATTTCGGCCCGGAGGTCCGTCTCGTCACCAGAGCGTGAGGGCTTCGGCTTGAGTACGGTCTCTCGCTTCTGTCTGCCGCTGCTGCGGCAGGGTTGCGCCACCTGCCCGCCCCGCACTCGTCCTGCGACGGGTGCGGGTGGCGCGGGTCTTCTGGTCGGCTCCACGAGGCTTCGACACCGCCGGGACGGCGTCCTGGTCTCCGGCCACTCCGGTACCAGTCATGCAGGCTGCCGCGAGTGCGGCGAGGTTGAGTGCGGCGTTGTCGTCCCGGTCGATGACCAGGCCACAGGCGTCGCACTCATAGCTCCGCACGTGCAGCGGCAGCTTGGCTTTCACCGCGCCGCACCCGGAACAGGTCTTGGAGGAGGGGTACCAGCGGTC